>JAZOTY010000104.1:0-48038 GCA_045657845.1 Acutalibacteraceae bacterium
CTCAACAATGTCTTCGACTTCCCGAACATGCTCCGCTACCGGAAGCGCATGAAACGGTGACCGCGGCAGCGAGACCGCAACGGACAGTTGCGTGTGTCAACGGGATCTTTGTACTATAATGGAATCGAGGAGGGATCTCTATGGGCACAAAAGAAGTATTGTATGAACTCAGAACAAAGAACGGCCTGTCGCAGGACGAGCTGGCGGAAAAGGTCTTCGTGACCCGCCAGGCGGTGTCCCGCTGGGAGAACGGAGAAACGGTGCCGAACACCGAGACTTTGAAACTGCTGTCGAAACAGTTCAACGTATCGATCAACACCCTGCTGGGCTCGCCGCACAAGCTGGTCTGCCAGTGCTGCGGGATGCCGCTGGACGACGAGATCATCAGCCGGGAGAAGGACGGGACCCTCAACGAGGACTACTGCAAGTGGTGCTATGCCGACGGGACCTACACCTACAGCAGCATGGACAACCTGATCGACGTCTGCGTCCCCCACATGGTGAACGAGAACATCACGGAAGAACAGGCGCGGGCCTATATGAAACAGCTGCTGCCCACTCTGGACTACTGGAAACGGTTCGACGAACTCGGCGACAACGGAGAGTTCGAGGCGTTCAAACAGCAGCTCATCGAAGAGATCAACGCGCTGTCCATCGAGGGCATGCCCAAAGTGGAAACGCTCAACGCGCTGGTCGGCAGCTATGTCAATCTCGCCTACCGGCTCCCGAGCGGCATGACTGCGAAATTCCTCGATGACCAGACCACTTATCTCGGGAACCAGCTGGAGTCCGAGTTCGGCGGAGACCGCTGCTTCGGCGTCCTTGCGAACATGGATTTCATCCTGATCTGCACCTATGGCAAAGATGGGACCGACCCGGAACTCGTGCTGTACAAAAAGAGATGAGGGGTTCGACCAGGGCTTCCCGCCCGGAGAGGAGCGGAACCTCCCGGGCCAGATCTTCTGAACGAACCGATGCACTCCACGCTGCGTGGGGTGCATCTTTTTGTGAGCCGTGGTAGGATGACAGCAGAAGGAGGCGGATCGCATGGACAACTATGTGACTGGCGCGGTCATCCGAAAACTGCGGGAAACCAAAAAGATGACACAGGAAGAACTGGCGGAGAAACTCTACGTCAGCAGCAAAGCTGTCAGCAAATGGGAGACCGGACAGGGGTTCCCGGACATCAGTCTGCTCGAACCGCTGGCGAAGGCGCTCGGCATCTCTGTGATCGAACTGCTGTCCGGAGAAGACGTCCGAAACAGGAACCAGGCTTCCAACATGACGAAGACGACGTTCTATGTGTGCCCGGTCTGCGGGAATGTCATCCTGTCTTCCGGCGAAGCGGTCGTCAGCTGCTGCGGCATCACCCTGCCCTCGCAGGAGGCGGAAGAAGCAGACGAGGAACACCGCATTTCCGTGGAGGTCGTCGAAGACGAGTACTACGTGACGGTCGACCACCCCATGACGAAAGAGCACTACATCTCATTCCTCGCGGCCGTGTCCGACCACGGGGTACAGCTCATCAAGCTGTATCCGGAGGGAAGCGCGGAAACGCTGTTCCGGATCGACCGGGTCCGGGCGGTCTATGCGTACTGCAACCGGCACGGACTGTTCCGGCTGCCCCTCTGATGGCAGAGCACGGGACCGCTCCCGCGACCGCCGGGGCGGTCTTTCTGCGGGTCCCGGCGGAAGTGAAGCAAAGTTCTGTGTGAACGAGAACAAAAAATGCCCGCACCCGAGTTCCGGTGCGGGCGGTGGGTATTGGGACAGATCAGGGTAACAGCCACCAGATAAAGGATGCGAAAAAGGCGCCGAAGATATCGGCAAATGCGTCAAAGAAATTAGACATTTTAAAATCCTCCTTGTGTAAGAGTTTTACAATTGTTAATCTCTGGACACTTTCAATATAACACGGAAAATGACGGACCGCAACCCCGGCCCATGTGGTATACTGAAGACCGAAAGGATGAGACCGCATGAAATATGTTTACCTCGCCGGGCCGTTTTTCAACGAGACCGAAGTGAAGAATATCGAGAAAGCGGAGTCCGTGCTGGAGGGGAGAGGTTTTGAACTCTTCAGCCCCATGCGGCATGAAGTCCGCACCGAACCGGGGACCGTCGACTGGGCCCGGGACATCTTTGAGATGGACCGGACGGAGCTCGACAGGGCCGACCTGGTCGTGGCCCTTTACTACGGGAACGTCAGCGACAGCGGCACCGCGTGGGAGTGCGGCTACGCCTACGCCAAAGGGGTCCCGGTCGTCCTGGTGCACGTCAACGGGGACGCCGACTCGAACCTCATGATGCACGTGGGCTGCGCCACCAATCTTTCCTGGGGCGATCTGGAGACCTTTGACTTCGAACGGCTCCCCCGGTTTGAATACGAAGGCGAAATGTTTTGACTGGAAACAAACAGACCCGCACCGTTTTCCGGTGCGGGTCCTGGTTCATATATGGATCGGTTACCAGCCAAAGTCTAAGGGGCCAAAAATGGCCTGTAAGATCAACATGAAAAAGCCGCCGAAGATATCGCCGATCGCATCAAAGAAAGTTGACATAGTACGCTCCTCCTTTTTAGATTTTAACAATTGTCAATTTCACTATATCATAGGCCCCTCATTTTTTCAATTGTGTTATACTGTAGAAAAACAGGGCAAGAGAGGGCGTTATGGATTATAAAGAGAAAGTCATCATGGATCCTTCGGACTTCGTGCTGCTCTCGGACTATGTGCCGGGCATCGTGCAGGAGATCCGATACTATTCCACTTACAACTTCGTGGGAGACCGCATCGACGGCTACGAGGAGCCGGTCGCCATCCTGTCGAAGGAAGCGTCGCGCGCCCTGAAAGGGGTCGCCAACGAGGCCAACGCCATGGGCTACCGCCTCAAGATCTTCGACGCATACCGCCCTGCCCGGGCCGTCCGCCACTTCGTGTTCTGGGGCATCGAAGACCTCGACCTTCGGATGAAACCATTCTTCTACCCGCAGCTCGAGAAACAGGTCCTGTTCCAGCGGGGGTACATCGCCAAAGAGTCGAGCCACAGCCGCGGCAGCACCGTGGACCTGACCCTCCTCGACATGGGGACGGGCAAGGAAGTGGACATGGGAAGCCCCTTCGACCTCTTCGACCCGATCTCTCATCCCGACTGCCGGGACGTGACCGACGAGCAGTATGACAACCGGATGCTCCTGCAGAACCTCATGGTGCGGGCCGGCTTCGAGCCCATCGACTGCGAGTGGTGGCATTTCACGCTCCGCGATGAACCGTTCCCGGACACTTACTTCGACTTCCCGGTCTCATCGGAATATCTGAAACGATAAGAATTCGGCTCTGCCATCACGGCAGATCCGTTCCGTTTTGTAATTCGAGACAAACAGGAGGGCAGAAGTGCGGTATAGTTACCTGTAAGGAAGGAGGACTATTCTATGTCCGATTATTTTGGGAAAGAGATCCCGAAGCTCGGCTTCGGGCTCATGCGTCTGCCAAAAAAGGCGCTCGGCATCGACCTCGAACAGACGAAGAAAATGGTGGACCTCTTCATGGAAGCGGGATTCACCTATTTTGATACTGCATATGTGTACCTCGGCTCGGAGGCCGCGACCCGCAAAGCGCTGGTCGAGCGGTATCCCCGGGAGTCGTTCCAGCTCGCGACGAAGCTCAACGCCCGTATGGCCCCGACCGAAGCGGCGGCCAAGCGCCAGTTCTTTACGAGCCTCGAGCGCACCGGCGCCGGATATTTCGACTATTATCTGCTCCACGCGTTCAAGGAGAACAATGTGGACCGCTACGAGAGGTTCCACCTCTGGGACTTCATCAAAGAGCAGAAGGCCAAGGGGCTCATCAAGTACATCGGCTTCTCGTACCATGCCGGCCCCGAACTCCTCGACCGTCTTTTGACGGAGCACCCGGAAGTGGACTTCATCCAGCTGCAGATCAACTACGCGGACTGGGAGAACCCGAACGTCACGTCCCGCGCCAACTATGAAGTCGCGCGGAAGCACGGCGTGTCCATCACGGTCATGGAACCGGTCAAGGGCGGCACGCTGGCCGACCCGCCGGAGGAGATCAAAAAGCTTTTCAAAGACTACCACCCCGACATGTCTTACGCGTCCTGGGCGATCCGCTTCGTCGCGTCGCTCGACGGCATCATCACGGTCCTGTCCGGTATGTCGAACGTCGAGCAGATGAAGGACAACCTCTCCTACATGAAGGACTTCCGGCCGCTGAACGACGAGGAACAGGCCATCATCCGGGAAGCGCAGCGCATCATGGGCAACTCGGCGTCGATCGCCTGCACCTCCTGCCACTACTGCACGGAAGGGTGCCCGCAGCAGATCGCCATCCCGGACATCTTTGCGGCGATGAACAAGCAGCTGGGCAACGGACAGCTCGCGGAGGCGAAGGCGGCTTACCGGCTCGTCGCCCCGGAAGGCCACATGGCGTCGGACTGCATCCGTTGCGGCCAGTGTGAAGCGGCGTGCCCGCAGAACCTCTCCATCATCAAACTGCTGGAGGACGGAGCGGAAATGCTGGAAAAAGAGTAAGAGCTCTTGCTATTTCCATTAGAAAAGGCTATAGTTTACAAAGACGCGCTTCTCGCAGAGTCGGGGAGCGCATTTTTTGGAGGAATCACTACTATGAGAATCGCAGTCACTTACGAAAACGGCAACGTGTTCCAGCACTTTGGACACAGTGAATATTTCAAAGTCTATGAAGTGGAGGACGGCAAAGTCGTCTCCTCCGAAGTCGTCGGTTCGGACGGACAGGGCCACGGCGCTCTGGCCGGCCTGCTCGCCGGCAAGGGCATCGATGTGCTCATCTGCGGCGGCATCGGCGGCGGCGCCGTCAACGCGCTGACCTCCGCCGGCATCGAGCTGTGCGCGGGCCAGTCCGGCAGCACCGACGAAGTCGTCGAAAAATACCTGAAGGGCGAACTCGAGAGCACCGGCGCCAACTGTGACCACCACGGCGAAGGCCATGAGTGCGGTCACCACCACGATGAGGACCACGAGTGCGGCTGCGGCGGCCACGACCACGGCGAAGGCCACGAATGCGGCTGCGGCCACCACCAGGAGATGCCGATCCTGTTCGAGGGAAAGAACGCCGGCAAGAAAGTCCGCACCCATTATATGGGGACGCTGAACGACGGCACCCTGTTCGACTCCACCTTCGGCCGGGGCGACCCCCTGGAGTTCATCTGCGGCGTCGGCATGATGATCCCGGGCTTTGACAAAGCGGTCGTCGACATGGACGTCGGCGAGACGGTCGACATCCACCTCATGCCCGAAGAGGCCTACGGTCCGGTCAACCCGAACGCGTTCATCCACGCGCCCCTGAGCGCGCTGCCCCGCGGCGACGAGCTGGAAGTCGGCATGCGCATCTATCTCCAGGGCCCGAACGGCGCTCCCGTGCCGGTCAAGGTCGTCGAGAAGGACGAGGAGAACATCACCTTCGACGCCAACCACGAGCTGGCCGGTCAGGAACTGAACTTCAAGATCGAACTGATCGAGGTCGTCGACTGAGGCGCTTCTGCCTGAAAAAAGCATAACAACAAAGGCTTCGCCGTATGGCGAAGCCTTTTCATTTTGTGGCGATGCACGCCTTATTCTTCGAATGCCCCGGTCTGGCGCTCCCAGAGGCCGGCGTACTCTCCGCCGTTTCGGATGAGGTCCTCGTGGCGGCCGTCCTCGATGATGACGCCGTCTTTCAGGACAACGATGCGGTCGAGGCGGGACACCGTCGACAGACGGTGGGCGATGACGATGGACGTCCTGCCCTCCATCAGGTTGCCGAGGGCCTCCTGGATCATCCGTTCGCTCTCGGAGTCGAGCGCGGACGTGGCCTCGTCGAGGACGAGGATGGGCGCGTTCGTCAGGATGGCGCGGGCGATGGCGATGCGCTGCCGCTGTCCGCCGGAGAGCTTCACGCCCCGCTCGCCGGTGATGGTCTCGAACCCTTCCGGCAGCTTCTCGATGAATTCGAGGGCGTTGGCCTGTGCCGCGGCGTCCCGGATCTCTTCCGGGGTGGCGTCTGGCCGGCCGTAGGCGATGTTCTCGGCGATGGTCCGGTGGAACAGGAGCGGCTCCTGAGGGACATAGGCGATCTGCCGCCGGAGTGAGACCTGCGTGACTTTCGAGATATCCTGCCCGTCGATGCAGATGGTCCCTTCCTGGATGTCCGCGAGGCGCAGGAGCAGTTTGGTCAGAGTGGTCTTGCCGGAGCCGGACCGGCCGACGAGGCCGATGCGCTGGCCGGCGGGGATGGTCATCGAGAAGTCCTCGAAGATGTTCTCGACGGTGCCGGCTTTCTCCGGGTCGACTTCGCCGTCTTCGCCGATGCCGTCCGTGTACTTGAAGCTCAGGTTCCGGAACTCGATCTCACCGTCCGTGACTTCGAGGTCTACGGCGTCCGGCGCGTCGTCGACGAGGCGGGGCTCATCGAGGTTCTGGGTCATTTCGGCGGCGTCGCCGAAGGCCCGGTTGATGACCGTCATGGTCTGGTTGATCATGTTGAACCGGAGCGTCAGGTTGTGGGTGTAGGAGAAGATCAGGACCAGGGTGCCGGCGCTGATGCCGTACCAGGCGTTGCCGCCCGCGACGAAGATGGTCTGGATGACCATGATGACGACGATGATGCCGGCCGCCACCGAGGCGCTGAGCAGGGTCGCGTGCATCCGGCGGGAGTCGGCGGAGCGGACTTCCTTGTTGGCCTTCGTGAACAGGCCTTTTTCGTAGGCCTCCCGGCCGGAGGTCTTGACCGCGAGGATGTTCGTGATGCTGTCGGAGAGCTCGCCGGAGAGGCGGTTCTGGGCGCTGGCGGCCACCGTGTTGCGGGACAGTGTGCGGCGGAACAGGAGCCAGACCACGATGACATATACGACGAGGATGGCCGACAGGATGATGACGTAGAGCGGGACCAGCGGCGCGAGGAGCACGATGGTCAGGATGGTGGCCGAGATCAGCGGTACCAGCGAGTAGTTGAACAGTTCGACGAGCGACGCGTAGGCGTTCGTGAACTTCGAGGTCTGGGAGACCAGCGCGCCGCCGAAACGGCTGTTGTGGAACGTCATGCTCTGGTTGGAGAGCGCGTCGAAGACCAGGGTGGAGAGGTCGTAGTAGCCGAGGATCTCGAGTTTCCAGACGGCGTAATCCTGGAGTTTCGAGCAGATCTGCCCGACGAGGTTCGCGACGACCAGCATGACGATGTAGGGCATGAAGGTCGAAAAGACCTGGTCCGCAGAAATGCCGCCTTCCGCGACGCGGTCGATGATCTTCGACACCGCCTGCGCGTTCAGGAACGTGAGGCAGTACGCGTACCCGAAGGACGCGAGGATGCCGAGGAAAAAGTAGGGCCAGTGTTTCATGACCGTTTTTCCGTAGTAGTATAGAGTTCTTCCGGCTGTGTTCTTCTTCATGGTGTGTCTCTCCCAAACCGTGGATGAGGTATTTATAACATAAGAAAGGCGAATGCGCAACCGGCCCGCCCGCGGGGCATGCTTTTGTGATATACTACTCTTAAGCTTTGAAATATTTAATGGAGAGTGACCAAAATGAAAACACAGAGAACGACTCTGCCGGAGCTGGTGCTCCAGGCACTGGCAACCTATGACCTCAAAAAAGTGGACGTGGGCGAAGAGGCCGTCCTGAAAAAGAACGGCTTCCACTTCAAGACAGAGGCCTATGAAGCAGAGGGATTCGGGCACATCTGCTTCCTCACCATGAAGGCGATGGGCGGACTCATGAAGATGGAGACCGCCGTCCTCGCGACCACCGCGAAAGACGTCCCCATGATGAACCTCGACTGGGTGCTTGCCGCCGGCAAGGAGACCCAGATGTGTGAACTCTACGACGACCAGATCGCCCCGTACCCGGCGGAGGCCGCCGCGAAGTTCCAGGCTATCAAGGACCGGGACGCGGACCTCACGGACCGGGAGACCGACCCGCACTGGTACGACGACATCCTCCTGCCCTGCTCCTATGACAAGACGGGCAAGAAGATCTCCGACCGCCTGAACAGGGCGGCGGCCGCGTACCTTGACGAGTACATCGCCCAGGTGAAGGCCGCGCCGGCCTGCGACCCCGTCGCCAAGAAAGAGAACGTCCGGCAGTTCGCGCAGACCCTCTTCGATCAGGGCGGTCCCGCGGTCGACCAGGTGACGAAACTCTTCGGAAAAGAGACGGCGGAGCGTCTGATCCTCGGCCACATGTATGGAGTGAAATAACGAGAATTTCGGCTGCAGCCGGAAACTCATTCAGGAGCATTCGGAAAACCCGGACCCGCAGATCGCCTTTTCCACGACGTATTACCACGTGTTCCGCTCCGGCTACTATGCCACGAAACAGGGCATCAAAGCGGACGGCATCGGCGTCATGACGCTCCTCGTGCTGCTGTCCGTCATCCTGTTATATCTGTCCAACAACTACTGACCACGGGAGGTCCTTATGTCAGACCGTTTCCAGAGAACTGAAATGCTGCTGGGCCCTGAGGCGATGCACCGTCTCGGGAAGGCCCGCGTCGCCGTGTTCGGCGTCGGCGGGGTCGGCGGCTATGTCGTGGAAGCGCTGGCGCGCTCCGGCGTCGGGGCACTGGACCTCATCGATAAGGATGTCGTCGACGAGACGAACATCAACCGGCAGCTGCTGGCGCTCACGAGCACCCTCGGGCGCCCGAAAGTGGAGGTGGCCGCGGAGCGGGTGAGAGACATTTCGCCCGACTGCGCCGTGACCACGTACCGGACGTTCTTCCTGCCGGACACGAAAGATCAGTTCGACTTCTCGCAGTACGACTACGTCGTCGACGCCATCGACACGGTCACCGGGAAACTGCTGCTCATCCAGTGCGCGAACGAGGCGGGCGTGCCCGTCATCTCCGCCATGGGAGCGGGCAACAAACTCGACCCGACGAAGTTCGTGGTCTGCGACCTGTTCGAGACACAGTTCGACGGGCTCGCGCGCATCATGCGCAAAGAGTGCCGCAAACGGGGCATCGACTCACTGAAAGTGGTGTACTCCGAGGAGACACCGATGACGCCTCTGGCACCGGCGTCGGAAGACACGGACGGTACATCGCCCGAGGGACCGCCGGCACGGCGGAAAGATACACCGGGCTCCGTCTCCTTTGTCCCCTCCGTCGCGGGGCTCATCCTCGCCGGCGAAGTGGTGAAAGATCTCACGAGGTGATCCTATGCGTATTGGCAATACCTACTTCAAGATATACGAACTGGTCCTGGCGGCGCTGAGCCTTCTGACGCTGGTCGCGCTGACCATCTGGCTGCTCATCCGCTGGAACAGTATCCCGGACATCATCCCGACCCACTTCGGCGTCTCCGGCGAGGCGGACGCCACGGGCGGAAAGGGGAACATCTGGATCCTGCCCGGCCTCGGCTGGATCATCTGGATCACGTTCACGGTCCTCGATTTCTTCCCGGGCGCCTGGAACGTCCGCGGACTCTCCGACATCAAGTCGGAGGCGGGGAAGGCAAAAGCGCTCTCGATGACCCGCACGTTCCTCGAGGTCATCAAGCTGCTGATCGTCCTCCTGTTCACCTACCTGACCGTCACTCAGGTACACGGCGGGAGTCCCAGCCCTCTGTTCCTGCCGTTCGTCATCTTCCTTTTGATGGGGACGAGCATCGTGCACATCGTTTTGATGAGCAGGCTGAAATAAACGCGAATACCCGAATTTCGACAGAAAGACGGTGGTCCTTTTGACCAACTATTTTGAGAAAGAACTGTACATCAACCCGAGTCTGGCCGACGCGGACGGGCTCCTCAGCCGGTATGAGACGTTCAACATCTTCATGGACATCGCGGACGACCACGCCGGTTCGATGGGGGTCGCCTGGAGGGACATCTCTCCGCGGAACCTGTTCTGGCTGACGGTCAAGACGAAGATCGTCTTCGAGGAGCGCCCGAAGCTGGGCGACACCGTGACACTGGCCACCTGGGTCGAACCGCCGACGAAACTCCGGGGCGACCGGAGCTACGAGATGCGGATGGGCGACAAGGTCCTGGTCCGCGGCAAAACGGAATGGGCCATCCTCAACACGGAGACCATGAAACTCATCCCCATTTCGGAGGTGTACCCGGAGGACCTCGACTACAGCCGCCCGTCGGCCTGCCCCGAGGGGTTCACCCGCATCAAGGACCGCTTCGACGCGGCAGACAAGTACGCGGAATACGCGGTGCGCTCGACCGACATCGACGTCGGACACCACATGAACAACGCGAAGTACGTCCAGGCCCTGCTCGGCACGTTCTCCAACGAAGAACTGCACGACATGCAGCCGAAGACCTTCGACGTCATCTTCCGCAATTCCGTTTACGAGGGCGATGTACTGGCCTTCTACCGGCAGCCTGCCGAGACCGGCCTCGACCTCCGTGTCGCCCGGGCGTCGGACGACATGACGGCCCTGCTGGTCCACATGGAATAAGAAAACAGTTTGACCCCCGCCGAAAGGCGGGGGTCATTTTTATGCGCGGCGCGCTGTTATTTCAGTGATTTCTCCATGCGGACGCAGCGGAACGTGCCGTCGAAGGGGATGTCTTCTCCGGTCTCCACGTATCCGAGCTTATGGTAGAACTCAGTCTTGTTGTCCCGGCTGTCGAGGACCGCTTTGTCGAAGCCGAGCTCGCGGGCCCAGGCCTCACACTCCTCAACGACCTGTGTGCCGAGGCCCCGGTGCCGGTACTCCGGCAGGACGACGACACGGCCGATCACCATCCGGTGGTCCGGAAGGGGATACATGCGGGCAGTGGCGACGGGGAAGTCCTCGTCGAGGAGGACGATGTACCGGGTGTCCGGGCCGTCGTGCTCGTCGAACTCTTCCCGCAGCGTGATGTGGTGTTTCTTTGCCATCGCCTGGATGCGGACATAGTATGCGCCGGCCTGCTGCCAGGTCTCGGTCGCGCGTAAAACTTCCATGGGGTCACGCCCTTTCCGCCGGCTCCTGCCGGATCTTGAACGCCGTGCCGTTCATGATGGCGACGAGCCGTCCGGTGTCGTCCGTGATGTCGCACTGCATGACGATGGTGGTCCGGCCGTTCTTGCGGCACGTGGCTTTGGCATACAGTACATCGCCCTTTGCGGTGGAGAGGAAGTCGATGCTGCCGTTCAGACCGACGACCGGCAGGTGCAGATGGCAGCCCAGTGCCGAGATGGCAAGGTCTCCCAGTGTGAAGATGGCGCCGCCCATGACGTTGTTCATGGCGTTGCGGTGACGGGAGGTCAGCTCCATCTTCGCGACGGCATATTCCTCGGTCAGTTCGACGAGCTCGATGCCGTTCTCGGTGGCGAAGCGGTCGTCCTCGAAGTACTTTGCGGCTTCCTGTACATTGTTGAATGCTCCCATGCGGGTCCCTCCTGCGGCGCTGCGGCCGAAACGTTTGCGGATATTATAGCACAGTTTCGCATATTGCAATGGTAAGAATTCTTTAGTACAATAAAGTGAATAACTATACATAAGAAATGCGGAAAGGAGGAACACCCCTTTTGGCAGACAAGAAAAAGAAGGTCGTCGTCCACGATGTCTCCGAAAAAGCGGCGGACACCGTGACAGAACAATCGAAAAACAAAGTGCAGTCTCTGCTCGATGACCAGCCGTCTCATACGGACCAGGCACCGCCGACCCCGATGCCGTCCCTTCTGCAGGACGAGAAGGCCGTCCATCCGGACCCGGAACCCATCGAGGCGCCGGACCCGGAAGAGTATAAAGAGGTACACCGGGAACTGCCGAAAGCGGCGCCCCGGCCGGAGAAGGTCAGCGCGGTGCGCACCAGCGTGCTGCCGGGCTTCGGAAGCCCCGGGTTCAAACTGTTCCAGCTGATCGCCGGCGGCGTCCTGCTGGCAATCGGTCTGTTCTTTGAATTCTCGGACACCGATGCGGAGGGCGCGAGCTTCATGTCCATCGCGTTCCTCGTGGTGGCGTTCCTCATCCTCGCCTACGAGGTCATCATGGACGGCTTCAGCAAACTCGTGCGGCTGAAACTGCTGGACTCCGACGTCCTCATGACCATCGCCTGTATCGGCGGTGTGTTCATCGGACAGTTCCCGGCCGCGACCGCCGCCATGTTCCTGTACGTGCTGGCAGGGTTCATCTCCTCGCTCAACGCGTCTCACTCCGACGCCCTGTTCGGCGCGCTGGACGACTTTGACGTCGACTCGGTCTATGTGTACCGGGACGGCGGGTTCCAGTCCGTGCATCCCGAAAAGGTCTGGCCCGGCGAGACCATCCTGGTCCGCCAGAACGAACTCGTCCCCATCGACGGCGTGGTCGCCGGCGGCAGCGGTCTTCTGGACACGGTCCTCCTGACCGGTGACGAGGCGCCGAAATACGTGTTCGCGGGAGACAAGGTCTACTCCGGCATGGTCGTCACATCCGACGAACTGCAGATCGTGACCACCTGTCCCTACGCGGGCTCCACCGCCCAGAAGGTCGCGGACTTCATGTACGATGACTCCGCGGAAGAGTCGCGGGAGAGCGAATTCGACCGCAAGTTCTCGCTGGCCTTCGGCATCGTCGTCATCGTCCTGGGCCTCGCGCTCGGCATCGTGCCGTCCATCCTGACCGGAGACTGGCACGAGTGGATGCGCATCGCCTTCACCTTCATGATCCTCGCCGGCTCCGCCGAGCTCCTGCTCCACGGACCGCTGTGCTTCGAAAACGGTCTCGGCACCGCGTTCTATAACGGTGTCCTCGTCCGCGGCGACGGCCCTCTGGAACAGCTCGCCGATACGAAAAAAGTCGTTTTCAACAAGACCGGAACGCTCACGAAGGGCGAGCCGGACATCATCGATATGATCCCTGCCGAGGGCTACCGCTCCGGACAGCTTCTGGAGATGGCGGCCAAAGCGGAATATCTCTCGGACCACCGCATTGCGGCCTGCATCCGCAAAGCGTATGGCAAACCCATCGACCAGGCCACGCTCGTGAACTTCTCCGAAGTGCCGGGCCTCGGCGTCAGCGTCTATGTGGACGGCCACCGGCTCGTCGCCGGCAACGCCCGCTGCATGCTGGCAGAGGGCATCGACGTGCGGGAGAGCCACCAGGCGGGCAACAAGCTCCACGTGGCCGTCGACCAGAACTATATGGGCTGCATCGTCACCTCCGACACGGCGCGGCGGGACAGCCTCGAGACCATCCGGGGCCTGCACGACCTCGGCCTCGAAGGCGTCACCATGCTGACCGGCGGTGCCCGCGGTCCGTCCAAACTCCTCGCCGAGGAACTCGGCATCGACGAGTTCGGTTCCGAGCTCGCCCCGGAGGACAAGATCGCCGCTCTGCAGACGTTCTCGCAGAAGCTCGATGACGGAGACAAGCTGACCTTCGTCGGCGACGGCGTCAAAGACGGACAGCTCCTGTCCTTCGCCGACTCCGGCGTCGCGCTCGGCGGCTTCCGCTCCACCGACGTCTACGACACCTGCGATGTGATCGTCGTGCCCGAGGCTCCGTCCCGCGTGGTGAGCCTCATCGACACCGCGAAGCGGACGTTCAAGCTGGCCCGCGCGAACACCATCGTCACCATCGCGCTGAAAGCGATCGTGATGATCCTGACCGTCGTCGGTCTCGCGAGCCTCTGGTCCGCCGCCGCGGTCACCCTCGTCTCCGCCATCCTCACCGGCATCGGCTGCAAACGCATCCGCGCCGGCTGGGAGAAGGAAGACCATGACACGGAAAAAGAAGTCCGTCGTGCGGAAAAGTCCGCCGAAAAGGCCGCGAAGGAAAGCGCCAGAGCGGAACGGAAAGCCGACCGGCAAGAACGCCGGACGGCCAGGATGGAACGCAAACTGGCCCGCAGACCCAAAGGCGAAGACTACGACGACTTTGACGACCCCGACGATGACGATTCCTACACCGACATCGACTGACGTGCCGGTTGACTGACACCCCGCTGACCGACGTGCCATTCGTCGGGCTGTCACTCATCTCGAACCCATAAGACCTGCAGACTCTCTGCAGGTCTTTTTTTCGATTCCCGGGGAAGGGGAAGCCAAAGAGCGTGGGAGAAAGCCACCTTCCCCTCTCCCCGGACCCCTACCCCTTCCGGCTTTCTCGCCGGCCAAAACAACATCTCTCCGTAACCAACCCTACATTTGCTTTGTTTCAACTTGATGTTGTGGGGATTCTTTCACCGTTATGAAGGCTCCTACCCTACATTCGTTTCTTCATAGCGTTTCTTTGTAGGTTTTTGACCTCTTTTTGAGAGTAAAACCCTACAAAGTAGCTCTCAGACGGGATTTCTGTTGGGAAAACCCGGTTCAGACAAGAGCAAAAACCCAACAGAATCACGTTGTCAGACCTTGGTTGTAGGGATTTGATCTCAAAACATCACTAATACTCCTACATTTTCTCCGTCCCATTCAATCAATGTAGGGAGGGCTCTCGGTACCACCCTCACAAAGCCCTACATCTACGTTCTCCGCTCGAGATAATGTGGGGTTCCACGTCAGGAGAACTGTTCAGCCGGAGCGAGGAGGCGCTGGTTCACGGGTTTCCGCGGCGGAGCCGATGAAGGAAACCCGTGAACCGGAAGAAACACAGAGCAGCGCAAGGGAGGGGTCCGACCGAAGTGCTGCGACAATGTTTCTGACCGCAAACCGATGAGAAAGGGGCTCTTTGCCCCGACTCCATGGACCTCCGACAAAGCTCCGGCGTCAAAAACTACATGTTTGGAGGAATAACCTTGTTTGTGTAGTGTTTTTTGCATTATGGCCGGATAAAACACTACACGAATTCGAAAACCGCTATAAGAATGTAGTTTTTTTCTGCAAATGGAGGAATAAAAAACGACAGAAATTCTCCCGGAAGCGGGAAAGCGTAGTTTTTGAGGGTGCTGTTACCCACCAAAAACTACGCTAATGAAACGCGTTTCTCAAAAATGTAGTTTTTTCATGGCCATTTCCCTTGAAAAAACTACAGAAAGAACTATCCAGAGCAGTTTGCGTAGTTTCAAGAAACGAATGATCCAAAAAACAACTACACAATTAGAGCCAGGCATCTATTTGGGTAGTGTTGAGGCTGTAAAGGTGAAATCGAGGAAGACAGGTCGCCGTGTTTGCCGATAATTGGCTCAAAGTTGAACAAATTCCAGTTTCATGAGTTTGACTAATCTCAGTTTGGAGAGTTTGACTAATCTCAGCTTGGAGAGTTTGACTAATCTCAGGTTGGAGAGCTTGACAAATCTCAGGTTGGAGAGCTCGACAAATATCAGCTTGGTCTGTTTGACGAGTTCCTGCTTGGCGGAGCGGGTGAGCGACCATGAGTTAAGGAACGAGCAAAAAAGAGTGATACAGGGTGGGGAAAAGAATGAAAGGTGGAAAAGAATTCAGGGTGGGGAAAGCATACAGTGGGAAAAGAATGAAGGATGGGGAAGTATGCAGGGTGGAGAAATATCCAGGGTTTCTAAAAAGTTAAAGCATCCAAGGTTTCTAAAAAGTAAAAGCATACAAGCTTTCTGAAGGGGTAAGCATACAGGGTTTCTAAAGGCGAAAGCATACATACTTTGTTAAGAAAAGTCTGCTATAGTGAAGCGATCGAACGTTCAAGCTGAATCAAAAGATCCAGGCAAAAACAAGTATCCGGCAGAAAGGAAATCCCCTATGAAACGTACCATGAAAAAACTGATCGCGGTCCTGATGGCGGCGCTGATGCTGGCGTCTCTCTGCAGCCTCTCGGCGTTTGCGAAAAGCAGGGATGCCGCGGCCGGCACAGGCAAAGTCAAAACATATAAGGTCGTTACGAGCTTCGGCGACAGCGTCGCGGCCGGCGTCTCGACGTCGACCTATGAGGCGGCGCACAAGACAAAAGAGGCGAAGACGAACTACTTCGTCCGCGTGCCCGGCACGTACGTCGACCGGGTGGCGACCGCGGTGCGCGCCAAAAAGGTGTACCCGATGGCGCAGCCCGGCATGCGCAGCGAGGAACTGCGGATGCTCCTGACGGACGACTACAACGGCGACGGCCACGAGACGTATGTCACGACCGCGCTGAACGGCTTCACGACGCCGGGAGGCAAATACAAGGGCAAGGACCCGGTGAAGGACTACAAGAAACTGCGCGCCCTCTACCAGAAGTCCGTCAGAGAGGCGGACCTCATCACCCTCGGCATCGGGTTCAACGACGTCTGGTTCTCCATCCTGGCTGCCGCCGTGGAACTGAATGAGACCGGCAAAGTCTCCAAGACGCCGGAGCTGACGCTGTTCAAGAACGCGGAGAAACTCGGCAGCATGGGCAAGGCGCTGGAACAGGCGGAGAACGCGCTAAACACGGTCATGAAGATCACGCCCTACATCCCGATCATCACGGAAGCCGGTATTGAGGCCAAGGCCCGGTACTTCGTGAACTACCGCGCCATCGTCGAGCGCATCTATTCCCTGAACCCGGACGTCACGCTGGTCGCCATCGGCTACCATGACGCGCTGGTCCCCGGCAAACAGTTCGACGCCACGAACATCCTGAATTATCTCGTCGTCCTCCAGCCGAGCTTTGAGGCGATGAACGCCTACACCATGGTACGTCCCACCCTGTACGGCACCTACTACTATGTCGACATGCACGGCACCGAGACCGTCATGAACAGCACGAAGACCTGGGACCCGCATCCGACGGATGCCGGCCACAGGTTCATGGCGAAACGGATCCTGGAAGTGCTTCCGAAAGCCTGAGCCGTACATCGCCAAAGGAATAGAAAAAGACCCCTGTCGGAACGTTCCGGCAGGGGTTTGCTGTTTGGTGCGCGATTTACCGTTTCCACTCGATGGGGTGCCACTCGATGAACCGGTTCTGCATGAAGTCATCGTCGTACCGCTCGTCGATGAACTGTTCGATGCGGTTCGCGGCGGGGATGTCGTACTTCCGGCCGGCCCAGCGGACGAGGCAGAGCGCGGTGAACGCGAGGTCGATCGTCAGGAAGACGGCCAGGATGACGTACGCCATGTGCCACGCGTGGGTCTGCATGAAGCCGTAAGTGGCGTCGATGCGGGGGATGGCGAAGCTGAAGAGGAGCCCGATGGCGCCCCAGGCGGCGGTCATGCTGAGGCTCACATAGCCGCGGAAGTTCATGAACTGTTCCGAGTAGTCCCAGGCGTACATGCCGAGGCCGAACTCGAGGATGGCGCCGCAGATGACTTCGAGGCCGGAGCCGAGGAACCCGAAGAGCAGGAACTTCTGCCACTTCTTTTTGTCCTCCCAGACGACGTTGCCGACGTAGAACGCGACCGCGCCGATGCCGTAGAGGATGCAGAACGGGCCCCAGATGGAGACGACGTGGGTCTCCCAGGCGCCGTGGACGAATTTACAGTAGACGCCCTCCATGAGGACACCGAGCAGACTCCCGAAGAAAAACAGCCAGAACAGTTCCGGCCCGGCGATGCCGTGTTTTTCATTGAACCGGGTGGTCGGCAGTTTGATGCGGCGGGCCTCCTGCCCGTCGTTGAGCACTTTTTTCATGTCCTCACCTCCTTTGAGCAATTCACATTATAGAAAGATGTCTAAAAAAACCTTAAAAAACCGGAATACTATAAGAAAATCGATACGTATAAAAACAAGTGGCGCAAAACTTGCGAAAATGATGTTGACAGGGGAAACACGGAGTGGTATAACGAAGGTGGAAGTGATATCAAATTGATATCACGACGATAGCAAACACGCAATGGATATAAAAGAGGTGTTTCTCATGACAGAAAAAATCTATACCACGAAAAAGCTCGGCATGCTGATGCTGCTCGTCATCATCGTCGGCCTCATCGCCGCGACCGGCCTGATCATCGTCGGGTTTCCGACCGGGCAGTTCGCTCTCGGCGCGCTCGGCGTCCTGCTCTGGATCATCCTGCCCATCTGCCTGGCCGGTCTCAAGGTCCTGAAGCCCCAGGAGGCGCTGGTCCTGACCCTGTTCGGCAAGTACAAGGGCACGCTGAAGGGCGAGGGGTTCTACTTCGTGAACCCGTTCTGCACGTCCGTCAACCCCGCGCAGTTCACCCAGCTCGGCCAGTCCGGTGACATCGGCGGAGGCAGCGGCCTCCTCGGCGCCCTGACCAAAGGCAGTTCCGGGAAAGAGACGTCTGCGGAATTCGATGCCCAGATGAGAGCGTCCAGGAAGATCTCCCTGAAGGTCATGACCCTGTCGAACTCCAAGCAGAAGGTCAACGACGCGCTCGGCAACCCGGTCGAGATCGGCGTCGCCGTCATGTGGCGTGTCATCGATACCGCCAAAGCGGTCTTCGACGTCGACAACTACAAAGAGTATCTGTCTCTCCAGGCTGACACGGCAGTCCGGAGCGTCGCGAAGGTCTACCCGTATGACATCGCGCCCAACGTCGACACCACCGGTGACGGCGAGGCGGACGACGGCTCCCTGCGCGGCTCCACGGAACTCGTGGCAAAACGCATCAAAGACGAGATCCAGAAAAAAGTCGAAGCGGCCGGCCTCGAGATCATCGACGCCCGCATCACTCATCTGGCTTACTCGCCGGAAATCGCCGCGGTCATGCTGCAGAGACAGCAGGCCCGCGCGGTCGTCGACGCCCGCAAGATGATCGTCGACGGCGCCGTCGGCATGGTCGAAATGGCTCTGGAGAAACTCAACGAGTCCGACATGGTCGAACTGGACGAGGAGCGGAAGGCCGCCATGGTCTCCAACCTCCTGGTCGTCCTCTGCGCTGGAAAAGATACCCAGCCGGTCGTCAATTCCGGTTCGCTGTACTAAGAAAGTGGGTGCCCCATGGCGGAAAAGAAGCAGGTCCCTCTGCGGCTGAACGAAAAACTGTATAACCAGATCGCGGCCTGGGCAGAGGACGACTTCCGTTCGGTCAACGGTCAGATCGAATACCTTCTGACCGAGTGCGTCCGGCAGCGGAAGAAAGACGGCAAGTACGTCTCCGAACACCTGGACGAGCCGCCGGAACTGGACATCAAGTGAATCGCCGCAAGGCATGAAAAAAGCGTCGACCAAACGGTCGGCGCTTTGCTTTTTTGTTTTGCAGGCGATGTACGGGACGTCAGCCGAGCGCGACATCCAGGATCATCATGAGGCTGAAGCCGACGGCAAAGAAGACGGTCGGCCAGTTGGAGTGCTCGCCCTCGGCCATGCCGGGGATGAGGTCCTCGATGACGACGTAGATCATGGCGCCGGCGGCGAAGCTCAGGAAGTACGGCAGGATGGTTGTGACCTGTGCCGCGAAAAGGATGGTCAGGATGCCGGCGAGGGGTTCGACGGCGCCGGAGAGCGTGCCGTAGAGGAACGCTTTGGCCTTGGAACCGCCGGCCGCGCGAAGCGGCATCGAGATGATGGCGCCTTCCGGGAAGTTCTGGATGGCGATACCGATCGACAGCGCGAGGGCGGCAGAGAGCGTGATGCCCATGTTTCCGCCCGCCCAGCCGGCCAGGACGACGCCGACAGCCATACCTTCGGGGAAGTTGTGGAGCGTGACGGCGAGGACCAGCATGAGGGTCTTCGAGAGGCCGCTGCGTTCGACGCCGTGCCCCATGTGCTCGGGGTCCGCGAGGTCGGGGTGCAGGTGGGGGATGACCTCGTCGAGGAGCAGGAGGAGCAGGATGCCGGCCCAGAAGCCGACGGCGGCGGGCACGAAGGCCCAGGTGCCTTTGCTCGCGGCGTGCTCGAGGGACGGGATGAGCAGGGACCAGACCGAGGCGGCCACCATGACGCCGGCGGCGAACGCCTCGAGGATCCGCTCGAGCATGAGGCCCATCTGCTTTTTCATGAAGAAGACGCAGGCGGCGCCGAGGAGCGTTCCGAGGAACGGGATGAGCAGCCCGTAGGCGATCTGTGTGTTGAACATAAGGATGCTTCTTTCTAAGGCGAATTACGCCCGGTTCAGTTTCTTGTCATCTTCCAGCGCGCTGCGCAGCCGCGCGGCGGCGGTGTCCTCGTCCGCGACGAAGAACAGGTGGAAGCCGTTGTTGGCTTCGGCCATG
Organism: Acutalibacteraceae bacterium; assembly: GCA_045657845.1. Lineage (GTDB taxonomy): Bacteria > Bacillota > Clostridia > Oscillospirales > Acutalibacteraceae > RUG420. Next base: position 19,936 of record JAZOTY010000104.1, read on the forward strand.
AAGTCGAGGAACGGTCCGTCCGCATAGGCGTTGAAGTCGCCGACGACGGCCATTTTCATGCCGTTTTGGATGAGCCGGTCGAGCACGCGGCCCGGGAACCCGGTCGCCGGGTCCCAGAACTTCGTGGGGAACGCCTCCTGGTTGATGGCGATGAGGTTCGTGCCGCCCTGCATCTTGATGCTCAAAAAGAGCTGGTTGGCGGTGTCTTCATCTTTGAGCAGTACGTCGTCCGCGTTGACGACGGCAATGTCGAGGCCCTCGACGGGCTTGACGTCGATCATAGTCATAGGGGATGTGCCTTTCTGTTTCCAAAATATGTCCCATTATCACACAACGGTGTGGCGGGCACAAGAGAAAGATTTTCTTACTCTTTGCTCCAGAGGTAGCAGTATGCCTGGGTGCGGGCCGCGAAGTACTCGGTGCGCAGGAGCTCCCGGACCTCTTCCTTCGTGTACCAGCCGGGGATGATCTCCTCTTCCGCCGACGTGCTCGGCCGGAACTCGCCCCGGGCCTTGCCGAAGATCGAGATGTTCTTCTCGTTGGAGAACCCGATGGCGGCGATGGACTTGTCCAGCATGTCATCGATCTCATAGAGTTCGAGACCGGTCTCCTCCCAGAGCTCCCGCTTTGCGCTTTCCTCGGGCGATTCACCGGGATCGATGAGGCCGGCGACGAAGTTGTACACCCAGTGGCCGCAGGCCATGCGGAACTCCTTCGAGATGAGGAGCCGCTCGCCGGACTCGTCCGTGACGACGAGGATGACCGAGTCGTTGAACGGGCGGGTGAGCCGCGCGAACGGGTCGTCCGCCTTGTCGATGTCGTGGTCCCGCGAGATCATCTCGTAGACCTTGTCGCTGCCGTCCGCGGTCTCGTAGACGATGTCGTACCGGTCGATGAACTTGCCGGCGTGGACTTTCTGCAATCCTTTGAACTTCATGAGCCTTCTCCTCTCGGGTTTCTGCGCACCATTGTAGCACATTGCCGAAAAAAGGGGAAACCTCTTTGAAAACGAGACTTTTCGCATCCCCCCGGGAGGCTTGTGAGGGGTTGTTCTCTCATGTAGTATGAGCCTGTAATCTATACACTATTTTAGGGGGTTTTCATGAAACAGAGAAGAAAACTGTTTCGGGACGCGGAAGGCGACCCGAAAATGGGCCTCATCATCATTCTCCTGGCGATCATCAGTGTGATCACGCTGTTCGTCGCCACCGGGATCGGCCCCGTATCGGTCGATCCGGAGATGACCGCGAGGATCCTTTTGCACAAACTGCCGTGGTTCCAGGACCGGATCACGGCCGACTGGACGCTCGTCACGGAGAACATCGTCGTCGGGCTGCGACTGCCGCGCGTCTGTCTCGGCATGGTCGTCGGCGCGTCGCTCGCTGTCTGCGGCGTCACCATGCAGGCGCTGGTCAGGAACAATCTGGCCGACCCGTTCATCCTGGGTGTCTCGTCCGGCGCCGCCGCGTTCGCGACGCTCGGCATGCTGTTCGGGACGTTCGCGTTCCTCGGCACCTATTCGCTCTCCATCAGCGCGTTCATCGGTGCCGCGGTCACCATCATCTTCGTCTACACGCTCTCAAGGGTCCGGGGACGCATCAACATCACGCAGCTGCTCCTTTCCGGTGTGGCCATCTCCATGATCATGAGCGGCGTCACGAGCATCATCAAACTCGGTGCTCCGAACGCGCTCGGGCTCCACAACGCGGAATTCTGGATGTCCGGCTCTCTGGCGGGCGCCAAATGGGGCTATCTCAAGCTGCCGCTCGCGGTCCTGGTGATCTGCCTGATCTACCTGCTCGTCAACTACAGAGGGCTCAACCTTCTGCTGCTCGGAGAAGAGAACGCCGGTGCCCTCGGCATCAATGTCCGTTCCCTCCAGAAACAGCTGATCCTGGTCGCGTCGCTCATGGCCGGCGTCACCATCGCCGTCAGCGGGACCATCGGCTTCGTCGGACTGATGGTGCCTCATTTCACCAGACTTCTGGTGGGAGGCGATCACCGCAAAGTCCTTCCCATCTCCGCGCTTCTGGGCGGCATCCTGGTGGTCTGGGTCGATGTGGCGGCCAGACTCATCATCGCGCCGGAAGAGCTGCCGGTCGGCATATTGACCGCCATCATCGGCGGCCCCATCTTCATCGCCATGCTCAAGAAAACGACAAAGGAGAACGGGTGATATGGGAGAAAAAGTACTGGAAATCAAAAACCTTTCGTTCTCTTACGGAGACAAATTCGCGGCAGAGGACGTGTGCATCGATGTGGAAAAGGGCGAATTCGTGGGTCTCATCGGCCCGAACGGCAGCGGCAAGTCCACCGTGCTGAAAAACGTCTATCGCGCCCTGCGTCCCGACAGCGGAGAGATCGTGCTCAACGGAGCCGATCTGCTCAAGATGCCCTTCAAGGAATCCGCTCTGCAGATGGCGGTCGTCGGTCAGGAAAACGACGTGCCGTTCAACTTCAAGGTGGAAGAGATCGTAGCCATGGGGCGCACGCCGCATAAAAAGATGTTTGAGATCGACACGATGGAGGACAAGGAGATCGTCCGGCACGCGCTCGAACACCTCGGCATGGAGGACATGGCGAAGCGGAACTATCTGAACCTGTCCGGCGGCGAGAAACAGCGCGTCATCATCGCGCGGGCCGTGGCACAGGAAAGCGACTTCCTGGTGCTCGACGAGCCCACGAACCATCTCGATATCAGCTACCAGCTGCAGATCTTCGACTTTGTCAGCCGCCTCGGGGTCACGGTGCTCGCCGCCATCCACGACCTCAACATGGCAGCGCTCTACTGTGACCGCATCTATGTCATCAAAGACGGCAGAGTGGTCCTCGAGGGGACGCCGGAAGAGGTCCTCACCGAAGAGACCATTCGGGCGATCTACAACATCAACTGCACGGTAGAAAAACGTTCCGATACCGGCAAGGTGTCCATCACCTATATCCCGGAACACGCAAAAAGCACTGTAAATCCTTAAAGGAGGTTTATTGAATGAAAGCAAGAAAACTCGTCAGTCTGCTGCTCGTTCTCGCGTTTGTGGCCGCCTTCTTCTCGGCGTGCAAAAGCGGCACGGACAGCACAGAAAAGGCCGTTGCGGCCGGGGAAGGGAAGATCACCTACCCGGTGACGGTCACCAACAGTTTTGACGGCAGGGAAGTCACCGTGGAACAGAGACCCACCAAGGTCCTGACCCTCGGCCCGAACTGCACCGAGCTCTTCGCGGCGCTCGGACTCGGCGACCTGGTGGTCGGAAGATCGCTGGTCAACCACAGCCGCGGACCGCTGGATGAGTATGCGGACATCGTCAACAACATTCCGGAACTCAACCACAGCAGCGCGACGCGCGAAGCCATCCTCTCCTCGGGAGCAGACTTCATCTACAGCCTTGACTGGGAAGTCGGCGAGGAAGGTCTGGTCATCGAAGAGGCTGAGGGCCTCGGCATGGACGTCTATGTCAACAGCGCGAAGTCCCTCGAAGACCAGTACAAGGAGATCGAGGACCTCGGCAAGATCTTCGACGTCCAGGACGCCGCGGCGGCCTTCATCCAGGATCAGAAAGACCGCATCGCAGCCGTTCAGGAAAAACTCCAGGGCAAGGAGCCCGTCAAAGTGCTGATCTATGACAGCGGCAACGACGGCGTATTCACCTGCTCGGGCACCAATTTCGAGACTCTTCTGGTCGAGCTCGCGGGCGGCAAGAACATCTTTGACGACCTCCGTGAAAAAGACTGGGTCACGGTCAGCTACGAGGAAGTCATCGACAGACAGCCGGACATCATCCTCATCCACGACTATGACGCTCCGTCCGTCGAAGAGAAGATCAAAGAGATCAAAGCCAACCCCGTTCTGGCTCAGCTGGACTGCGTCAAGAATGACCGGTTCGCCACCATCCAGCTCGAGAGCGTTCTTCCCGGAAACCGTATGGCATATTCCGTCGAGAAGATGTTCTCCGAGTTCTTTCCCGCATAATCCATCATGATCGAAAGACTGTTGCAGAGGGGAGACCCTCTGCAACAGTTTGGTGTTTTATCAGTATGAACGTCTATGGAAAACTGCTCTGGTATGTATCGGAGATCAAACGTGAAATAGCGGTCAAGACGCTGCTCCTGCTCGCGTCGTCGGCCACTTATATCCTGCAGGCTATCCTGATGGCATCCGTCGTCAACCTGGTGTTCTCGGGCGGCAGTCTGAACAGCATCCTCGTGAGGGTCGCCGTCGTCGTGGCGGCCATCCTGATCCGGGGCTTCATTCTGCGCTACATCGAGACCTATACGAGGGTCATGGCGTCGCGCATCAAGGAGAAACTCCGCATGTCCCTTCTCTCGAAGATCTATGATCTCGGGCCCGGCTATATGTCCGGGAAACGAAGCGGCAAGGTCACGTCGCTGGTGCTCGACGGCATCGAATCGCTCGAACCGTTTTATGTCCGATACGTTCCACAGATCATCACGGTGCTGGCGTCCGGCACGTTCGTCTTCTGCTATCTGGTCCGCTACGACGCGGTCAGCGCGCTGGCGCTCATCGCGTCCATGCTGCTGTGCGTCGTCGTCCCTCTGGCGACGGTCCCTGCGATGGACCGGACGGTCACAGACTACTGGACGGACTATTCCACACTGACTTCTCAGTACATCGACTCCATCCAGGGCATGACCACGCTCAAGACCCTCGACGCGGAGCAGTCGATGGGCGAGGTCCTGCGCCGGGACGCGACCGCGTTCTGGAAGCGGTCGATCCGCAACACGGGCATCTCCCTCAGCAATTCGGCGCTCATGTTCATCCTGACGTCGGTCACCTCTTCTCTCACGGTCGTGCTTGCCGCCATCCGGGCGATGCACGGCACGGTCCCTGCAACGGCCGTCACCGCGTTCCTGTTCCTCGCGGTCGAATGCGCGAGACCCATGATCGAACTGAACAGCGCCTGGCACGCCAGCTTCCTCGGCATGTCTGTCGCGAAAGAGATGTTCGGAATGATGGAGATGGATCCGCCGGTCAAAGATCCGGACGACCCGGTGCGGCTCGACATTTCGGACCGCCTCCCGGAGATCCGCTTCGACGCGGTCCGCTTCTCCTATCCGGGCCGCGAGGAGGAAGTCCTTCACGGCGTCACCTTTACCGTTCCGCCCGGGAGCACGACCGCGGTCGTGGGACCCTCCGGCGCCGGCAAGTCGACCATCCTGTCTCTGGTGCTTCGGTTTTATGATGTGACCGGAGGATCGGTCGCGTTCAACGGGACCGATATCCGCCGGTATGCCCTTCGCGCCCTGCAGGACCAGATCGGCGTCGTGTTCCAGGACACCTACCTCTTTTACGGGACCATTGCGGAGAACATCAAGATGGCGCGGCCGGACGCGACAGACGAAGAGGTGCAGGAGGCCGCGATGGCCGCCAACGCGCACGACTTCATCATGGCGTTCCCGGACGGCTATGAGACCATCGTCGGAGAACGGGGCGTCACCCTTTCCGGCGGAGAACGGCAGCGCATCTCCATCGCCCGGGCCATCCTCAAGGACGCGCCCGTCCTGCTGCTCGACGAAGCCACTTCCAGTGTGGACGCGGAGAGCGAGGCGCTCATCCAGGGTGCGCTTTCCGAACTCACCAAACAGAGGACGACCATCATCGTCGCCCACCGGCTCTCGACGGTCCGCGGCGCGGACAACATCATCGTTTTGAACGACGGCATGGTGGCAGAGCAGGGGACGCACAGCGAACTGATGGCCGCGGACGGAGTTTACCGCTCCCTGATCAGAGCACAGGAGGAGAGCAGCCAATGAGAAACAATCTTTCGGAAAACATCTCCAACCTGTCGAAAAGCATCCGGCCTTACCGGGGCGAGATGGCGGCCGCCATCCTTTCGGCGCTCTTCAAACAGGGGACCGTCATCGCGGCGGCGGGCATCACGTCCTACATCGTGGGTCTGGCTCTCAGCGGGACCCTGGGCGACCGCAGCGGAACGCTCATCGCCGTCCTGGTCGTCTGCGTCCTGCTTCGGGCACTGTCCTACTTTGGCGAGATGTATTTCGCCCACGACGTGGCGTTCAAGGTCATCCGGAACTTCCGGCTCGACCTCTATGAGAAGATCTGCGAAGTGTCGCCCGCCTACACGCTTCGGAAAAAGACCGGACAGCTGGGGCAGGCCATCGTCGCCGATGTCGAAGTGCTGGAGCTGTTCCTGGCACATACATTCAGCACGTTTTTCATCGCCCTGGTGGTCACGCTCATCATCGCGGTCGTGCTGTGGCAGATCAGCCCGGTCATGGTGCTGCTCATGCTTCTCGCGGCGCTGCTCCTGGTGTCGGTCCCCTATGCGGTCCGGAAACGGTCGCAAAACGTGGGCGCGACGGTCCGGGAGGACCTGGCGGAGGGCAACGCTGCCCTCGTGGAAAGCGTGCAGGGCCTCCGGGAGATCATCACGCTCCGCAGCGAAGGCCGGTTCCGGGACAAGGTCCGGGCCCGCATGCAGAAGCTTTACGACTCCCAGTATTCCTACGGGACCATCAAAGGGACCGAAATGATGATGAACCACGTCATTTCGGGGCTGTTCACCGCGGTGGTCATGGCGGCGGCAGCCGTGCTCGTCTCCCGTGGGAGCATCTCGATGGCGATGTACCCCGTCACCGTCATGCTCTCCACCGTCGTTCTCGGACCGGTGAACGAGCTGACGACCATCGCCCAGGAACTGGGCCTGGTGTTCGCCGCTTCCAACCGCATCCAGCACATGCTGACCCTCGAGCCGACCGTCAAGGACGAGGGCACTGAGACCGCTCCTGCGGGCGACTGCCGGGTCGTCTTCGACCACGTGTCCTTCTCCTACGGGGAAGGGGAGAGTGAGGAACCGGTCCTCGACGATGTCTCCTTCTCCATCGACCCGGATGAGACGGTCGTCCTGGTGGGCCATACCGGCGCCGGCAAGAGCACCTGCGCCAATCTCCTCCTGCGGTACTGGGACCCCGGAGAGGGGCGGATCACGGTCGGCGGACGGGACCTCAGAGACTACCGCATCTCCGCGGTGCGGAAAATGATTTCGGCGGTACAGCAGGAGACCTATCTCTTCCACACTTCGGTCCGCGACAACATCCGGATCGGCCGGCTGGGCGCCACCGATGAGGAGATCGTCTCCGCATCCGTCAAGGCGAACGCGGAGGAGTTCATCGAGGCCCTCCCGGAGGGCTATGACACCGTGACCGGAGAACGGGGGTTCCGCCTGTCGGGCGGCCAGCGTCAGCGCATCGCGATCGCGCGCGCCCTCCTGCGGGACGCGCCGATCGTCATCTTCGACGAGGCGGTCTCGAGTCTCGATACGGAAAACGAGAAATACCTGCAGGAGACGCTCCGGACGCAGCTCAAGGGCAAGACCGTCCTCATGATCGCCCACCGGCTCTCGACCATCGTCGCGGCCGACAAGATCGTCATGCTGGAAAACGGCAGGGTCGTGGCGACCGGTTCCCACGAGGAACTGCTCGCGACCAGCGGACCCTATCGAACTCTGATCGGAAAACAGCTGGAGAACTCTGCTCCGATGTGATCATAAAACAAACGGGAAAGACCCCCGGTGCCTCAATGAGGACACCGGGGGTCTTTCTTATCTCAATTTGCTCGAATTGCGTTGTCGATCATTAGAAGTCTTTGAGCGCCTGGTAGAGTTTCGGAGCTTTCTTCTCGAAACGGTCGGCGATCTCGCGTTTCGCGATCTTGCCCATCCGTTTGAGCGCGTACGGCGCGACACAGGCCATCATCTCTTCGGCGGTGTGCATGTCGGCGCCGCCCGGGACGTCTCTTCTCAGGTGGATGGCGTCGAAGTTGCAGCGGGTCGTGCAGAGGCCGCAGCCGATGCACATGTTGACATCGACGATGCTCTTGCCGCAGCCGAGGCAGCGCTTCGCCTCGATCTGGATCTGCTCCTCGGTGAGCGGGAGACGCAGATCGCCAAAGGTCTTGACGGGGTCGCCGTCCATCATCGGAGGCGCCTGACGCTCCGCGTTGTCGAAGCAGGGGATGGTGATGTCGTCCTTGTCGAGCATATCCCACTCATGCAGGTTTCTGCCGATGGTGAGGGACTGGCCCGGATGGACGAACCGGTTGATGGAGATCATGCCCTCCTTGCCGTTCGCGATGGCGTCGATGGCGAAGCGGGCGCCGTGGTAGATGTCGCCGCCGACAAAGATGTCGGGCTCGGCGGTCTGGTAGGTGATCTTGTCCGCTTTGGCGGTGCCGTTGCCGTTGAGTTCGACTTTGGAACCCTTCAGGAGGTCGCCCCATTCCGCGGACTGACCGATGGCCATGAGGACGTTCCTGCAGTCGATGGTCATGGTGTCGTCCTCGTCATAGACCGGAGCGAACCGGTGGTCCTTGTCAAAGACGGAGGTGCATTTCTTGAAGACGATCGCTTTGACCTTGCCCTTCGCGTCTTTGACGACTTCTTTCGGGCCCCAGCCGTTCTCGATGACGATGCCCTCTTCGAGGACTTCGTCGATCTCGTCTCTGGCCGCCGGCATCTCGTCGCGCTGCTCGAGACTCAGCATGGTGACTTTGCCGTCGGTGGCGCGGACCGCGGCACGGGCGACATCGGCCGCGACGTTGCCGCCGCCGACGACCACGACGTCGCCGTCCAGTTTGACGGTGTTGTCCTGGTTGATGCGGCGCAGGAAGCTGACGCCGGACTCGACGCCCTTCGCGTCCTCACCGGGTACGCCGGCAAGACGGCCGCCCTGAAGACCGATGGCGATGTAGAAGGCCTTGTAGCCTTCGGCGCGCAGCTGGTCGAGGGTGATGTCTTTGCCGACCTCGACGCCGCACTTGATGTCGGCGCCCATCTCACGGATGATGTCGATCTCTTTTTCGATGATGCCCTTCTCGAGACGGAAGGACGGGATGCCGTTCAGGAGCATGCCGCCGGGACGGGACTCGCGTTCGAAGACCGTGACGGGGTAGCCCTTGGTGCGCAGGTAGTAGGCGGCGGTCAGGCCGGCGGGGCCGGCGCCGATGACGGCGATCTTGTATTCGTCCCACTGCTTCCCGTCGTCGTTCGTGCAGTCGGGCAGGTAGTTGAGACCGTTGTCGAGCTCGCGGTAGGCGAGGAACTTCTTGATCTCATCGATGGCGACGGGCTTGTCGACGAGGCCGCGGGTGCAGGCGTCTTCACAGCGCTTGTTGCAGACGGCACCGCAGACTGCCGGGAACGGGTTGTCCTGGCGGATGAGCTCGAGGGCTTCTTCGTAACGGCCCTGAGCGGCCATCTTCACGTAGCCCTGGACCGCGAGGTGCGCGGGGCACGCGGACTTACACGGCGATGTACCGGTCGGGTGCGTGTTGATCTGGTTGTGGTCTCTGTAATCGGGGTCCCATTTGTCCTCGCCCCAGATGTGGTCGTCGGGGAGGTCGTGGACCGGGTATTTGACTTCGGAGTGGTCCGCCCGGTGGAGTTTCTGGCCGAGCTTGGCGGCGCCGGCGGGGCAGACTTCGACACACTTGCCGCAGGCGACACAGCTGGCCGGGTCGACATGGGCGCGGTACGCGGAGGCGGACATGTAAGGCGTGTTGAAGAGCTGCGAGGTGCGCAGGCCGTAGCAGGACCCGGGGGAGCAGTTGCAGATGCCGACGATGCGCTCGGGGCCGTCGACGTTGACGATCTGGTGCACATAGCCTTTGCTCTCGGACCGCATGATGATGTCCAGCGCCTCATCTCTGGAGATGTAATGGGCGTCTTTCCCGGAGGTGACGAGGAACTCGGCGATGTCGCCGACGCCGATGCACATGTAGCCTTCGATGTCGCCGACGCCTTCGCCGCGGATGCGCTGGGCCTTGCGGCAGGCGCAGACCATCGTGCAGAAGGTGTCATACTTGTTCAGCCAGTGGGAGAGGTGCTCGACGCTGACTTCCTGATTGCTCTGCGGGATGGCCTTCTCGACGGGGATGACGTGCATGCCGATGCCGGCGCCTCCCGGAGGGACGAGTTTCGCAGCGAGCTCCAGCGGCTCCTGGGGAGCGAGGTTGAACATGGTGGCCACTTCGGGGCAGTCGTCCGGCAGGGTCGGATGTTCGACCATGTACTCGCCGGAACCGATGACCCATTTCGGGATGGCGTACTGGATGGAATGGTCCTCGTTGTCGCGGTTCTGCTCGAGGATGCCGATCCACAGAAGGTGGTCGACGATCTTTTGCGCCTCTTCGACGCTCATGTCGTTCTGGAGCGCGAGCCAGGTGATATTGCGGCCTTTGCGGCGCTCTTTGAAGCTCAGCATGAACTTCACCTCGTCCTTCGTGAGAAGGCGGTCGAGGATCCAGAAATCCATGTGGTTCTCGTGCATGCCGCCGGGCAGCTTGCGCGGGATGTTGTCGGTGATCAGTTTTGCCAGTTTGATGACCAGTTTTTTCTTTTCGGGGTCATCGCAGTGGTAGGGTTCGTGCGGAAAGTCAAAGTCGCTGACGTGGATCCGCGGGTTCACTTCTTGTGGCATAGTCGATATCTCCTTCCAAACCTAACGAATATGCTGGTCTAACCAAGACTATTCTATCTCGCTTATTAATTATAGTCAACGATTTCCGTGCATCGCCTCCAGTTTCCTCTTTTCGAAAACGCTGCCGGTGTGCTACAATATCAGTGTATTTTTTGTGAAAGGAGAAATGAGCGTTATGGAAACTTTAGAAAGATTTTTCCAGCTCAAAGAACGCGGGACGAACGTGCGCACGGAAGTCGTCGCCGGTCTGACCACGTTCCTCGCCATGGCCTACATCCTGGCGGTCAACCCGAGCATCCTTGGCAACGTCATGGACGCGAACGGCGTCTTCGTCGCCACGGCGCTCGCATCGGCCCTCGCAACGTTCCTGATGGCATTCGTCGCGAACTATCCGATCGCCCTGTCCGCCGGCCTCGGCCTCAACGCTTACTTTGCCTTCACGGTCTGTCTCGGTGAACTGAAAGATGTCCCGGATCCCTGGACGATCGCTCTGACGGCGGTCTTTGTCGAGGGCTGTATCTTCATCCTGATGTCTTTCTTCAAGTTCCGTGAGAAGATCGTCAACGGCATCCCGCAGAACCTGAAGCTCGGCATCACCGCCGGTATCGGCCTCTTCATCACGATCATCGCACTGAAGGGCGCCGGCATCGTCATCGCGGATGAAGCCACGCTCCTCGGCCTCGGCTCGTTCTCGAGCCCCGAAGTCGTCCTGTGCATCATCGGGTTCATCGTCATCGCCATCCTGACCCACTTCGAGATCACCGGCGCCATCCTCATCGGCATCCTGATCACCTGGGCGCTCGGCATGATCGCGCAGCTCGCGGGCTGGTACGAAGGACTCAGCCTGTTCCCGACCTTCGCCGAAGGTCTGCACCTCGACGCCATCAAGAACACGGCGTTCCATCTGAACTTCGCATGGGCCGGCTCGCACATCGTCGAGTTCCTCGCCATCGTGCTGTCCTTCCTGTATGTCGACCTCTTCGACACCGTCGGTACGGTCGTCGGCGTCGCCGACCAGGCAGGCCTCCTCGATGAAGACGGCAATCTGCCCCGCGCAGGCGCTGTCCTCATGTCCGACGCGGTCGGCACCACGGCCGGTGCTCTGCTCGGTACGTCCACCGTCACTTCGTTCGTCGAGTCCAGCGCGGGTGTCGCTGCCGGCGGCAAGACGGGTCTGACCTCTGCCACCACCGGTACCATGTTCCTCATCGCGCTGTTCCTTGGCCCGATCTTCCTGGCCATCCCGACCTTCGCAACGTCCGCTGCCCTCCTTTACGTCGGCATGCTGATGATGTCTTCGGTCACCAAAATGAATTTCAGCGACGATATCGCGGACTCGGTCGGCGGTTTCATGGCAGTCGCCATGATGCCTCTGACTTACTCCATCGCCAACGGCATCATGTTCGGTATCATGACCTGGGTCATCCTCAAGGTCTGCACCGGCAAAGCTCAGGAAGTCAGCCCCATCATGTGGGTCATCTTCGTGCTCTTCGCCCTGCGTATCCTGACGCTGATCACGAACTTCATGTAACAGCGGCGAACCAACAGAATCGTCAATTTCCCGGGAGCCGGTCGCAAGACCGGCTCTCGTTTGTTATGCAACCCCTTTCCTATCTTTACAGGAAAAGGGGTTGCATTTATTGATAAAAAGACTATAATAATGGCACTGTCGCTCTTAGGAAATTATCTGAAGCAAAAGAATATTTTGCACAATTCAATTTCCGAGACCCCGGCAAAACAGGACAAAACGACTCTATAGAACAAGGAGCAAACACTATGAATACCATCAAAATCATTGACATGTCGCTGAGAGAACCCGGTCAGCGCAAAGCCGCCAGTATGTCGTTCAAGGAGAAACTGGAAGTTGCCAGGACCCTGGACCGCCTGAAACTGGACACGATCGAATTGCCTGCGATTGGTACCGCGAAAGCGGACCAGCTCTCCAACAAGACCATCGCCTCGATGGTCAGCACCGCTCTGTCCGCCGCTGTCGAGATCGGCTGCGGTATGGTCGAGGAGACCTGGGAGAGCATCCGCACCGCCCGTCATCCTCAGCTAAACCTCCTTGTTCCTGTTTCTACCGTGCAGATGGAATACACCTGCCATAAAAAAGCCCCTGCCATGCTGGAACTCATCCAGGATCAGGTCAAACTGTGCCGCTTCTTCTGCGAGAACGTCGAGTTCTCCGCGGTCGACGCCACCCGCGCCGAGACGGACTTCCTCTATGAAGCCGTGAAGACCGCCATCGCGGCCGGCGCCAGCCGCGTCACCCTGTGTGACACCGCCGGCATCTTCCTGCCGGACGAGTTCGCTGCCTTCGTGACCGCTCTCAAAGAGAACGTCCCCGAGATGGAGAACGTCGAACTTTATGTCCAGGTATCCGACGAGATGGGCATGGGCATCGCCTGCGCGGCCGCAGCTCTTTCCGCCGGCGCGAACGGCGTCAAGTGCACCGCGGTCCCGGCCGGTTATCCGACGCTCGACCAGGTCGCGACCCTCGTTCAGAAAAAGGGCGCCGATATGGACATCGCGGCTTCCCTGAAGACCACCGACCTCCAGCGCACCATTTCCCAGCTGAGCCGCATCCTCGCTCCGGTCGAGGAGTCCGAGTCCAGCTTCAAAAACGTCGCTCTCGGCGACGTCCCCGGTGTCACCCTGGACGCCAACGACACCATCTCCGATGTCACCGCGGTCGTCCGTCAGATGGGCTACGACCTCTCCGAAGAGGACAACGCGAACGTCTACGAGGCGTTCCTGCGCGTCGCCAACAAGAAACACTTCGTCGGCACCCGTGAGCTGGACGCGATCATCGCCTCCACCGCCATGCAGGTCCCCTCGAGCTACCACATCAAGAACTACGTCATCAACTCCGGCAACGTCATCACCGCCACCGCGAACGTCCTCGTCGAGAAAGACGGGGAGGAGCTCCGCGGCGTCGGCGTCGGCGACGGCCCGATCGATGCGGCGTTCGATGCCATCGAACAGATCATCGGCCACCACTATGAGCTCGATGACTTCCAGATCCAGACCGTGACGGAGGGCAAGGACGCCATGGGCTCCGCCCTCGTCAAGATCCGCGCCGACGGCAAAGTCTACTCCGGCAGCGGCATCTCCACCGACATCATCGGCGCGTCCATCCGCGCATACGTCAGCGCTCTGAACAAGATCGTCTACGACGAGGCGTAAGGAGGGCCATACAGTACCATGAAACTTTCTTTTTCCATCCAGAACTGGGATGGCATCGAGTGGCAGGAATTCTGCGACGTCGCAAAAGACACCAAAATGAAAGGTGTCGAGATGTACGACCTCGATTCTCCCATCTTCCAGGGCAAGTCGACTCCGACGAACCCCGAATACGCGTCGGCCACCCGCCGGCACCTGCAGAATGCCGAACTGAGCATCCCCTGCGTAGACACCGTGAAGGACTTCACCTCCGAAGACTTCCTCTCGGAATTCACCGAGGCGATGGAGGTGGCGGTGAACCTGAACGTCCCGTCCATCAGCGTCCATACGACCTGTGAGGACCACGACACCTGCGTGGAAGCCCTGACCATCCTTCTCGAGATGTCGGACGGCTTCCCGGTCACCATCCTCGTCGAGACCGTCGGCACCTACGCGGACACCTCGCTCCTCAGAGAACTCCTCAACGAATTTGCCGACGACCAGGAACTGGCCGCCAACTGGAACATGTATGCCACGTGCGCGGAGGCGAACGAGGACCCCGAGACCACGATCACGAACCTCGGCGCCTATGTGCACCATGTCCACATCCGCGACTACAGCAAGGCGGGGGACACCATCCGTCCCGAACTCATCGGCGAGGGCGAACTGCCCCTCAAGGAACTGATGAACGCCCTGCGCTCCGTCAACTACGACGGATTCATTTCCCTGCAGTGGGATCCCTCGTGGATCGAGGGCATCGATGACATCGAGATCATCCTGACCCATTTCCACAGCTGCATGCGCCGGTTCCGACCGACCCGGTACAACCTCAAACACCTGCAGTGGAACAAGGCCCACACCGGCAAATATGTCTGGGAGAAGGAAAAGCTCATCGACAAGACCTTCCCGGAAGTCCTCGACCGAATGGTCGAAGAGTTCCCGGACCAGACCGCCATCAAGTTCACGACGCTCGACTACACGAGGACGTACTCCCAGTTCCGGGACGACGTCGACGAGTTCGCGAGAGCGCTCGTGGCCCTCGGCGTCAGAGCCGGCTCCAAGGTCACCATCTGGGCCACCAACGTCCCGGCCTGGTTCCTGACCTTCTGGGCCGCCACGAAGATCGGCGCCATCCTGGTCACCATGAACACCGCTTACAAGATCCACGAGGCGGAGTACCTGCTCAAGCAGTCCGACACCCATACGCTCGTCATGATCGACGGCTACCGGGACTCCAACTATGTGGACATCATGAATGAGCTCTGTCCCGAGCTGAAAGACCACAAGGCGGGACAGCCGCTCCACGCGAAGCGCCTGCCCTTCCTGCGCAACGTCATCTCCGTCGGCTTCCGGATGCCCGGCGCCCTCACCTGGGAAGAGTCCCTCGAATATGCGGACCAGACCCCCATCGAGGAGATCCGCCGCATGCAGGCCGCCATCGACGTCAACGACGTCTGCAACATGCAGTACACCTCCGGCACCACCGGGTTCCCGAAGGGCGTCATGCTCACGCACTACAACATCGTCAACGACGGCAAGACCATCGGCGACGGCATGGACCTCTCGACTGCGGACCGCATGATGATCCAGGTCCCCATGTTCCACTGCTTCGGCATGGTCCTCGCCATGACGGCGACCATGACCCACGGCGGAACCATCCTGCCCATCCCGTACTTCTCGCCGAAGTCGTCCCTTGCCTGCATCAACAATGAGCACATCACCGCCTTCCACGGCGTCCCGACCATGTTCATCGCCATGCTGGCCCATGACGACTTCCCGAAGACCGACTTCTCCTACATGCGCACCGGCATCATGGCGGGCTCGCCCTGCCCGGTCGCTGTCATGAAGGACGTCGTCGACAAGATGCACATGACCGAGATTGTCATCGTCTACGGCCAGACGGAAGCGTCCCCCGGATGCACCATGAGCCGGACGACCGACCCGCTCGAGGTCCGCGTCAACACCGTCGGTTCCGCGTTCCCCGGCGTCGAATGCAAGATCGTCGACCCCGAGACCGGAGAGGACTGCCCGGATGAGGTCATCGGCGAATTCGTCGCCCGCGGCTACAACATCATGAAGGGCTATTACAAGATGCCGAAAGCCACGGCGGCCGCCATCGACAAGGACGGCTGGCTCCACACCGGAGACCTGGCCGCCCGCACCCCGGAAGGCAACTACCGCATCACCGGCCGCCTGAAAGACATGATCATCCGCGGCGGTGAGAACATCTACCCGAAAGAGATCGAGGAGTTCATCTACACCCATCCGAAAGTCTCCGACGTCCAGGTCATCGGCGTGCCCGACAAGGCCATGGGCGAAGAGATCATGGCCTGCATCATCCTCAAGGAGGGCGAGACCATGACGGAAGACGAGATGAAGAAGTTCGTCCTCGACCACATGGCGAAACACAAAGTGCCGAAGTACATCGACTTTGTCGACAGCTTCCCGATGAACGACGCCGGCAAGATCCAGAAGTTCAAGATGCGGGAAGAGGCCGTCGAAAAGCTGGGGCTTCAGGCGGACGCTTCCATTGAGACGGCGTAAATCGCCCCATAGAAAGAGAACGACACATGAAACATCTGATCGACGCGCACTGCCACATCTACCCGGACCCCATTGCCCGCAAGGCGGTCGGGGGCATCAGCCACTTCTACGGCGACCTGCCCTTTGACACCTACGACGGCACGGAGCACCGGCTGGTGGAGAGCGCGAGCGCGGCGGGCGTGGAGCACAACATCGTCTTTTCGGTGGCGACGACCCCGCACCAGGTGCACAGCATCAACACATATATCGCCAACGAGGAACTTGCTTCCGGCGGGCGATTCACGGGCCTTGGCACCCTCCACCTCGACTCGGAGGACCAGGAGGCGGACCTCGACGAGATCCAGGCCCTCGGCCTCCACGGAGTCAAACTCCACCCGGACATCCAGGGGTTCCAGATCGATGAACCGAGAGCCATGGAGATCTTCGCCATGTGCGAAGACAGGGGCCTGCCAATCTATGTCCATACGGGCGACAAGCGCTACGACAACTCCAACCCGAACCGCGTGAAGAACGTGCTGGAGGCCTTCCCGAAACTGAAATTCGTCGGGCCTCATCTCGGCGGCTGGAGCGTCTGGGAAGAGGCAGCCAAAGTGCTGCCGAAGTACGACAACATCATTGTCGACACGTCCTCGTCCCTCTATGAACTGGACCTCGACACGGCGCGCGACATCATCCGCGCGTACGGGTCGGAGCGGGTCATGTTCGGGACGGACTACCCCATGTGGCCGGTCAAAAAAGAACTGGAATGCATGGAGGCCCTCGGCCTCACGGACGAGGAATATGAAAACATCTACTGGAGGACCTGCGCGAACCTGTTCGACATCCGGTTCCCGGAAGACTGATACTTAGGAGAGTACACACAAAATGTCTAGCAAAAAAACCTTTGTGACAGTGGACGGTAACGAGGCTGCGGCGTACATCGCCTACGCCTTTTCGGAAGTTGCCGCGATCTACCCCATCACTCCGTCATCGCCGATGGCGGGGAAGACCGACGTCTGGTCGGCCAAAGGAAAACAGAATCTGTTTGGTCAGACGGTCCGCCTCGTGGAAATGCAGGCGGAGTCCGGCGCCATCGCCGCGGTCCACGGCGCTGCCGAGACCGGCGCGCTGGCCACGAGCTTCACGTCTTCCCAGGGGCTGATGCTGATGATCCCGACCATGCACCGCATCTCCGGCGAACGGCACCCCGCCGTCCTGCACGTGGCGGCCCGCACGGTCGGCACGCACGCGCTGTCCATTTTCGGCGACCACTCTGACATCTACAACTGCCGGCAGACCGGCTGGGGCATGATCGCCACCAGCTCGGTCCAGGAGGTCATGGACCTCGCGGCGGTCGCGCACCTGGCCGCCATCAAGGCGCGGGTGCCGTTCATGCACTTCTTTGACGGCTTCCGGACGTCCCACGAGATCGCGAAAGTCGAGCAGATGGATTATGCCGACCTCGCGAAACTCGTCGACCACGACGCGCTGGACGCGTTCCGCGCCCACGCCCTGAACCCCGAGCACCCGATGCTCCGGGCCACGGTCCAGAACCCCGACATCTTCTTCCAGGTCCGCGAGGCCAACAACACGGACTACGCGGAGTTGCCGGACGTGGTCGAGAACTACATGGCGGAGATCTCGAAGATCACCGGCCGTGAGTACCACATCTTCAACTACTACGGCGCGCCGGACGCGGAGCGGGTCATCGTGGCCATGGGCTCCGTCTCCACCTGTATCGAAGAGGTCGTCGATCACCTGACCGCCAAAGGCGAGAAGGTCGGGTTCCTGCAGGTACACCTGTACCGGCCGTTCGACATTTCGCGGTTCATCGCCGCCATCCCCGAGACCTGCAAAGCCATCGCGGTCCTTGACCGGACCAAGGAGATGGGCTCCACCGGAGACCCGCTGTACCTCGACGTCTGCGCCGCTCTTCGCGGCCGCGCGGACCTGAAGGTCGTCGGCGGCCGGTACGGTCTCTCGTCCAAAGATACGACCCCGGCGCAGATCGCCGCGGTCTACACGAACCTTGCCAAAGAGGAACCCCTGAACAGCTTCACCATCGGCATCGTGGACGACGTCACGCACCTGTCCCTGCCGGAGGAGGGCCCGCTCTACTTCAATGAGGGCGGCGTCGTCAGCTGCAAGTTCTGGGGCCTCGGCGGAGACGGCACCGTGGGCGCGAACCACGACACGGTCGCCATCATCAACGAGCACACGGACAAGTACGCCCAGGCGTACTTCGAATACGACGCGAAGAAGAGCTTCGGCATCACCAAGAGCCATCTCCGCTTTGGCGATGTACCCATCCGCTCTTCCTACTTCGTCAAACAGGGCGACTTCGTCGCCTGTCACAGCCCGACCTACATGGAGCAGTTCGACATCGCCGAGGAAGTGAAGCCCGGCGGCACGCTGCTCATCAATACGCCCTGGTCCTTCGAGGAACTGGACGCGCACCTGCCCGCGCATGAGAAGCGGGAGATCGCCCGCAGGGGACTGAACGTCTACTGTATCGACGCGGTGTCCATCGCCCGCGAACTCGGCCTCGGCTCCCACTACAACACCGTGCTCCAGTCCGCGTTCTTCAAACTCCTGCCGGTCATCCCCGTGGAAGACGCGGTGGGCTACATGAAGGACGCCGCCTCGAAGCGGTACTTCGCGAAGGGCGAGGAAGTGGTCAATAAGAACCTCGCGGCCATCGACGCCGGTCAGGACGCCCTCTGGAAAGTGGACGTGCCTGCCGCGTGGGCGGACGCGGAAGACGAGGCGCCGGCCGGGCGCAAGGTGCCGAAAGTGGTCCGGGAGATCCTGGACCCGGTCAACGCCCAGAAGGGCGACGACCTGCCCGTCTCCAGGTTCGCCGACTACAAGGACGGCGTCATGGACATGGGCATGACCGCGTTCGAGAAGCGCGGCATCGCGACCTTCGTCCCCGAGTGGGACCCGGAGAAATGTCTCCAGTGCAACAAGTGCGCGTACGTCTGTCCCCATGCGGTCATCCGGCCGTACCTTCTGAACGCGGAAGAAGTGGAGGCGGCCCCGGCCGGCTTCCAGGCTGTTCCCGCGAAGGGCAAACAGGCGGAGGGCCTGTTCTATACACTTCAGGTCTCCAACCTCGACTGCACCAGCTGCGGTTCCTGCGCCAACGTCTGCCCGGCGAAGCCGGAGAAGGCACTGCACATGGTGCCCGCGGAGTTCTCCGCAGAGAATTCTGACGGCTGGGAATACGCGTTGAAGACGTCTTACAAGGGCGACGTCTTCGACCCCTATACGGTCAAGGGCAGCCAGTTCCGGACGCCCCTGCTCGAGTTCTCCGCCGCCTGCGCCGGCTGCGGCGAGACGCCCTACGCAAAACTCCTCACCCAGCTCTTCGGAGACCGGGTCTACTGGGCGAACGCCACCGGCTGTTCCCAGGCCTGGGGTTCCGCCATGCCGGGCATCCCGTACACCGTCAACCGGGACGGCCACGGCCCCGCCTGGACGAACTCCCTGTTCGAGAACAACGCCGAGTTCAGCCTCGGCATGGTCCTGTCGGTCCAGCAGCAGCGGCTCGCGGAGCGGGCCCGCGTCGAAGCCTGCCGCGATGTCGTCGTCGACGCCTGTGCCTGCGCCGCCATCGACCGGTGGATGGACACCTTCGACGACTACGACGCCTCCAAGACAGCGTCGGAAGACCTCGTGGCCCATCTGCAAAAATATCTGGATAAGCATCCCGGCCTCACCGAGATCGAAGACGTCCTGCGCTATAAGGACCAGCTCTCGAAGAAGACCTTCTGGATGTTCGGCGGCGACGGCTGGGCCTACGACATCGGCTTCGGCGGCCTCGACCACGTCCTCGCCAGCGGCGAAGACGTCAACGTCCTCATCGTCGACACGGAAGTCTATTCGAACACCGGCGGCCAGTCCTCCAAGGCGACGCCGCTCGGCGCGGTCGCGCAGTTCGCGGCCTCCGGCAAGAAGCGCCCGAAGAAGGACCTGGGCGGCATGCTCATGACCTACGGCAACGTCTACGTGGCCCAGGTCAATATGGGCGCCGACAACGCTCAGCTCATGAAGGCCATGAAGGAGGCGGAGAGCTTCCCCGGCCCGGCCGTCATCGTCGCCTACGCGCCCTGCCTGTCCCACGGCATCAAGCTGGGGATGGCGAAGGTCCAGGACGAGATGAAACGCGCCACCGACGCCGGCTACTGGAACCTCTACCGGTACGACCCGCGCCTCGAGACGCCGTTCCAACTCGACTCCAAAGAGCCGACGCTTCCCTACGAGGAATTCCTTGACGGCGAAGTCCGCTATGCGTCCCTGAAGCGCACGTTCCCGGACAACGCGAAAGAACTCTTCGAAGAGGGCTCCCGCCTCGCCGCGAAGCGTTACGAGAAACTCAAGAACCACCAGTGAACGACGGTGGAATCAAAGACAACGATGAAGATCCGTAAAACGACCCTTTCCGACCTGCCCCGGGTCATGGAGATCTACGCGCATGCCCGGGAGTTCATGGCGGCCAACGGCAACCCGACCCAGTGGGCGGAGAAGAACTGGCCGCCGGAAGACCTCATCCGCGCCGATATCGCGGCAGGCAGCAGCTATGTCTGTGAACACGAAGGCCGTGTCATCGCGGTGTTCTACTTCGTGCAGGGGCCGGACATCGAGCCGACCTACCGGGTCATCAAGGACGGCGACTGGGCCGACGATTCGCCCTACGGCGTCGTCCACCGCATCGCCACAGACGGCTCGGTGCGCGGCACCGGCGCCTTCTGCCTGAACTGGGCGTTCGAGCAGTGCGGGCACCTTCGCATCGACACCCACGGGGACAACCTCCCCATGCAGCGGCTCGTCGAAAAAGTCGGCTTTGTCCGCCGCGGCACCATCCACGTCACTGAAGACCCGTACCCGCGCTTCGCCTATGAAAAGTCATGATCAGGCAACGCCAACCGGCACCGCCTGAGAAAAGAAGGACCTCAGATCGGAGGTCCTTTTATTGTTTCCGGGCACTGCTCCGCGGCGGCCCAAAGGGCAAAAAACCGGCACCGCCGGAACAGCGGTGCCAGTCTTCAGCTGGTTGTATTTGGAAATCAATAAACCTTCTTGCTCTGCTTCGGGTTGGCTTTCTTGCTTTCCTTGATGAACATCTTGAATTTGAGCTTCTCTTCCCACCAGTACATTTTCTTGATGGGCGGGCAGACAAAGGTGAGGACCTTGGAAACGTCGAACAGTTTGCTCGGGCTGACCTTCTGCTTGCCTTTTTCGATACCTTTCAGGGAAGCTTTCGCGACCGTGACAGGATCCTGGACCGGGAACGGTTTGAGGGCGAAGGTGGAGTTGCCGACGTTGAAGAAGTTCGTGTTGGTAGCGACCGGGTAGATGGTGGTCAGCTTGACGTTCTTCGGGATCTCCAGATAGAGAGCTTCCTGGAAACCGTTCAGAGCGAACTTGGTGGCGGTGTAAAGGACGTAGCCCGGCATCGCCATGGTGCCCATCGCGGACGCGGTGATGGCGATCTTACCGTCGCGGCCGTTCAGATGCTCGAGGTACTTCTGATAGGAGTAGATGGGGCCGAAAACGTTGACGCGGAAGATCTTGTCGATCTTGTCATAGTTGACGTAATTGAACTCCTCATAGTACGGGAAGCCGGCGTTGGCGATGAAGATGTCGATCTTGTCGAACAGTTCCTCAGCCTTCGCGAAGATGGCGTCGATGTCTTCCTTGCTGCCGGTGTCAGCGTTGAACGCGATGACGTTGTCAGCATAGTTGCCAAGCTTTTCTTCCGCAGTACGGGAAGCCGTCAGGATGGTGTTGCCGTTCTTCGGGTCGGCGAGCATTTTCAGCATTTCGAAACCGATGCCGCTGGAAGCGCCCGTCAGGACGATCTTACTGTTTTTGATCATGATTGCATTTCTCCCTTATTAAAATTTTTAATCATGTACATTATTTGAGGGCCATGGCCTCACGATATGCGGTATGAGTGGCGCTCGCGATACGGCCGGATTTGATCGCATCACCGACGTCGATCGTGTTGGCGATCTTCTTGATGTCATCCGAGAGTCCGGCAGGACGGACGCCGAGGGACATGATGATGGCGTCGCAGGGGATGTTCTTGAAGCGCTCCGGAACCTCGGTGTTCTGGACTTCCACGCTGTCTTCGCGCATCTCGGTCAGCTTCCAGGACGGATAGAACTCCGTGCCGTTCTCTTCGAGCTTCGGAATGACGTCCATCTTATGCTGGATCCAGGTGCCGGGGGCGATCTCGTCGGCCATTTCAACGATGGCGACTTTGTTGCCGGTGTCGACCAGATATTCAGCCGTTTCGAGGCCGGTCATACCGGAACCGATGACGGCGATCTTCTTGCCCTCGAACTTGACGGAGCCATCGAGGACCTGGTCGGGCGTGTAGACGTTCGGGAGATCGTAGCCGGGGATCTTCGGGGTCAGCGGCACACCGCCGGTGGCGTTGAAGATGTATGCGGGGTTGAGCTCCTTGACGTTGTCGACGGTGGCTTCCGTGTTCAGACGGATGTCGACGCCGAGCAGTTTGCACTGGGTCTCGAGGTCTTCGGTGACCCAGCCGATCTTATACTTGTGAGCCGGGGCAGCTGCCAGCAGGATCTGACCGCCGACCTTGGGCGCTTTCTCAAAGACCGTGACCTTGAAGCCCTTCTGGGCGCTGGTACGGGCCGCCATGAGACCGGCAGGACCGGCGCCGATGACGACGACGTTGCGGCCGTTGCCGACCTTCGCCGGCTCAAGCGGGAACTCGAGCTCGTTGCAGGTCCGCGGGTTGACGGCGCACTGTCCGGGCAGACCGCCGGCAAGGGCGTTGCTCATCATGGACTCGAGGCAGTACAGGCAGGACAGGCAGCGGTTGATCTCTTTCGAGCGGCCTTCGCTGGCTTTCTTGACCCAGTAAGGATCGGCAAGCAGCGGACGACCGAGGCCGATGGTATCCTGATAGCCCTCTTCGATGAGCTTCTCAGCCTGTTCCGGAGTACGGATGACGCCGGTGTTGCCAACGGGGATGTTGACGGCAGCTTTGATGGCCTTACCGTTGTCTTTCCGCCAGCCAAGGTCGAAGGACGTCGGTTCGCACCAGGCGTTCATGCAGTCGTAAGTACCGCAGGACAGTTCGAGGTGCTGGATGCCGTAGCTTTCCAGTTTCTTGGCGATCTCCACACCTTCATCGAGGGTGTAGCCGACATCGTAACCGAACAGACGATAGTACTCGTCCGCGGAAAGACGTGCGGAAATGGGATAGTCCGGTCCGCAGAGGGCGTGGATCTTGTCGATGATGTTCTTGACGATGCGAAGACGGTTGTCCAGAGATCCGCCGTATTCATCTTCACGATGGTTGGTATACGGGGAAATGAACTGCTGAAGGAAGTAGCCGTGAGAGCAGTGCAGCTGAACGCCGTCGATGCCGGCCTTCTTGCAGCGCAGGGCGCCCTGAGCGAATTCGTCTTCCAGTTTTTTGATCTCCCAGGTGGTCAGAGCACGGACCTTCTGGGTCTCGTCGATGGGAGAGCAGGCAAGGTTTGCCGGGATTCCGCCGGAAGCGGAAACGGTGCGGGGATAGATCTTGTGGAGGAAGGGCTTCTCAAAGTAATCGAAATACTTTGTCATGCCGAAGAACAGCTTCCACCAGCCGTCCCAGCGACGACCGACGATATCGGACAGTTTCCAGACCATGACGATCAGCTGATAGGTCTGACGGCCCGGGTGATGCAGCTGAACAAAGATCTTGGACCCTTCTTTGTGGACCGCGTCGGCCAGTTTCGTGAGGCCGGGGATGCAGCGGTCGGACGTGACCGACAGCTGACGCGGGCCGGTACATCCGGTCCAGTCACTGATTCGGGTGACCTCGGTCTGAATGAGGCCGACCCCGCCCTTGGCACGCTCCGAGTAATACGCGATGCAACGGTCTCCGGCCGTGCCGTCCAGTTCCGCCACTTCCAGCAGCATGGGAACCAGCGTTACGCGGTTCGGGATCTCGCAGGAGCCAATGTTGAAGGGCTCAAAGAGTTTTGGATAAAATTCGTTCATTACAGTCTCCTTTCAAAATCGTTCTACAACTGCAAATTCGTCTATTGACGATAATTGACAAAAAAAAAATAAGCAACTGCAGAAAATTGTTCAAAAGTATTATACATTTGTATGAGAGGAAACGCAAGCCCCGCAGGGGGCAAAAACAAGGAAAATTTATACGTGGACAACTTTGTTTCGTATGTTATCCTTTGTCTTTATTATACGAGGGAAAACGGGTACAATAGGACATGACAAAACATGTGAACGACAGGAGGAAAACTATGGACCCGTTTGTCAACAAGAGAAATGAACTGCTCGCGCAGAAGGTCATCAAGGGGCTCGCGTCCCGCAACATGACCGGGTACTACGCGGCGAACAAAGAAGAGGCGCTGAAGAAGGCCCTCGAACTCATCCCGGAAGGGAGCACCGTCACCATGGGCGGGGCGATGAGTGCCGTCGAGATCGGACTGGTGAACGCGATCATGGAAGGCAACTATGACTTCCTCGACCGCAATCAGATGGAACCGAGAGAGGCCCTGCTCAAAGGCTACGACGCGGACGTCTTCCTGACGAGCGCGAACGCAATGACCGATGACGGCGTCATGGTCAACATCGACGGCAACGCGAACCGGGTGTCGTATATCGCAAACGGGCCGAAAAAGATCGTGGCCATCGTCGGCATGAACAAGGTCTGCGACGACATCGACGGGGCCATGAAACGCGCCCGCGCCGTGGCGGCTCCGACCAATGCTCAGCGGTTCGAGATCGACACGCCCTGCAAGAAGACCGGCACCTGCGCGAACTGCAAGAGCCCCGACACCATCTGCTGCCAGTTCCTCATCACGCGGTACTCCCGCCACGCGGGCCGCATCCACGTCATCCTCGTGAACGACAGCCTCGGGTTCTGAGCCATGCGCAGGGAAGAATTCTATCTGGACGACGACGGCATCCGGCTCCACGCGAAGCTGGACCGGCCGGAGGGCTTCGAACGGGGTCCGTTGTGCATCGTCATCCACGGCCTGACCGGGAACATGGAGGAGCGGCAGAATGTCGCGGTCTCCCGGGCGATGAACGAACTGGGCATCGCCACGCTCCGTGTCGAGCTCTACGGCCACGGGCTGAGCGGGGGAGACTTCGAGTTCCACACACTGGAGAAGTGGCTGCACAACATCGATGTCGTGACGGACTACGCGAAGTCTCTCGATTTCGTGACGGCCCTGTACCTCTGCGGACACTCCCAGGGCGGCCTTGCCGTCATCATGGCCGCGGGGCGCCGGCCGGAGGACTACGACGCGCTGATCCCGCTGTCGCCCGCGATCATGATCCCGCGCCTCGCGAAGGAGTTCCCGGACGACGACGTGCCGGAAGCGTTCTACTTCCACGACCTGCGGATCGACCGCGAATATATCCTCGCGAACCGGGCCCTCGACCCGCACGCCGCCATCCGCGCCTACCGCGGCCCGGTCCTCCTGGTCCAGGGCACCGCGGACACGACAGTTGTGCCGCAGGACGCCTATGACGCGGCGGAGGCATATGAGCACGCGACGCTGGCGGTCATCGAGGGCGACACGCACTGTTACGACTACCACCTGGACGAAGTGACAGCCGCCGTGAAAGCGTTCCTTGGAACGCTCGTGTAACACCGCCTGGCCGACAAGTCAAACTTTCCTTTTTGGCGCATTTGTGCTATAACAGGATTTGCAAGAATATGTGCATTGGCCCACGAAAAAGGGAGAAGCATTATGGAAAAAATCTACGCTCTGGTCGCGAAGACCGAAAAACTCAACTATGTCATGGTCCTGGCCCTCTGGGTCATCGGCGGCGCGCTGACGCTCGTCGGGTTCCCGTGGATCATCCTCGGCATCCTGGCGCTCCACATTCCGGAGACCATCTTCATCGGCATCAAGACCGGTAAGGACAACGGCAACAGCCTCGCGGACAGCATCGCGCTCTGCATGACTTACGGCTTCCTGTGGTGGATGCCCGTCAAGCATAAGCTGGCCCAGAAATAAGCGAACACAAAACGAACCTGAAAAGAAGCCCCATCGGCAGCAGCCGATGGGGCTTTTGTTACGTGTATTTACAGAGTGTACTCTTTCGGGGCTTCCGTGAAGGAGCAGATGGCAGCGGTGCCGTTTGTGATCTTGAAGACCGTCATGATGCCGTCGTCGACGCTGTACATGGCGGAGAGTTCCGGATGGGCCTCCATCATGGCGACGCGGGCTTCCCGGCGGTCGTCTTCTTCCGCTACCGCGTTCAGGCGGAGCCATTTCATGTCCGCTGCGGCGGTCAGGGCGACGTTCGGGTTCGCTTTCAGCTCCCGGTAGACGGCTTTCTTGTTGCCGGTGGTGACGTACAGGTTTCCTTCAAATTCCATCGCCGCGCCGAAGGGCCGGACTTCCGGCTTGTCTCCGTCGACGGTCGCGATGAAGAAAGTGCCGCAGTCGTTCAGGAATTTCAGAATATCATTCATGGGGTCTCATCCTTTCTTTAGTTGTCACAATAATATGTCCAAATCCATTATACCGACTTACTCCGGTGTCGTAAAGAAGTTCTCGTCGGAGTCGGCGCCGCCGAAGGTGCCGGTCAGAGTGATGTCCATCGGGACGGCCTTGTCCCAGTCGAGGTACTCGGTGTAATAGCCTTCCGCCGAATAGGAGCCGGTGATGTGCATGACCTTGTCGTACGAGTCGAGCAGTTCCTGCATCTCCTCGTTGTCGGTCGACAGCTCGACGAGGAACCCTTCGTTCGAGGACTCTCCGGCGCCGTCATCCCGGTAGACCGTGCCGCTGGTGTAGCCGGTGATGTGGACCGTCACCTTCGTGCCGTAGAGAGAGGTGTGTTTCTCCTCCGGTTTGAACGCGGTCGTCACGTGGTACTCGGGCGGGGTGAAGTCGTTCTTCGGGTAATCGGACGCAGCCTGTTTGAATGCCTTCAACACCGTGTCTTTGTCGAGGAAGATGGCCTCGTAGTAGTAATAGCCTCTGGCCTTTTCGGTGTCACTCTGGTGTCCCTTTCCGGACGCCGCCGTGGTCGTGACGTCCGCGGCCGGTTCCGGCCGGGAGCAGGAGGTGAAGGCGAGGCACATCGCCAGAGAAAGGGCGACGGCCAGAAGAATGGTGCAGAACCGTTTCATAAGAGGGCTCCTTTCAGTTGAGTTTTGTCAGTCGTTTCGATTTGTCAGCAGCACGACGTTTTCGACGTGGGCGGTGCGGGGGAAGAGGTCCACCGGCTGGACCGCGTCGGCGATGTACCAGCCCTTCTCGGCAAACCTCGCGCAGTCCCGGGCGAGCGTCGCCGGGTCGCAGGAGATGTAGACCACTTTTTCCGGGTCGAAGTCCGCGATGGTCTCGATCAGCGCTTCGCTGAGCCCCTTGCGCGGCGGGTCGACCAGGATGATGTCCGCTTTCACACCGTCGGCCTTCAGGCGGGCGGCCGCGTCGGCGGCGTCCCCGCACAGGAACGTGGCATTCTCGATGCCGTTCGCCGCGGCGTTCTTCTTCGCGTCCTCGACGGCTTCAGGGACGATGTCCACGCCGTAGAGGCGGCTGCAGCGGGCGGCCATCGTGGGGCCGATGGTGCCGGTGCCGCAGTAGAGGTCGAGGAGGACGGGCTTCGCGGCGTCGTCGGTCTCGCCTGCCGGGCCGAACGCCTTTTCGGCGGCGATGGAGTACAGCGATTCCGCCTGCGGCGTGTTCACCTGGTAGAACGACTTCGGCGAGATGCGGAACGTGCAGCCGAGGAGCGTGTCCTCGATGAAGCCGTCGCCGTAAATGACCTCGGTCTCGTCACCGAGGATGACGTTCGTCTTTGCCGGGTTGTAGTTGATGCTGAGTGTCTGGAACCCCGGGATGGTGTCCTTCAGCGCGTCGACCAGGAAGCTCACGCGCGGCACCGGGGTCGTCCGCGGCCCCTCGCCGTTGACGACGAGGCATACCATGAGTTCTCCCGAG
>JAZOTY010000105.1:0-10542 GCA_045657845.1 Acutalibacteraceae bacterium
ATACTGTCGTCAGTCCAGGCTGGCCAGCATGGCGAAGTAATCGTTGTAGTAGTCGCGGATGTATTCCGGTTTGTAGAAGCCTTCGACGCCGAGGCCGACACAGCCGCCGTGGTCTCTGCGCAGGACGGGCATGACGTTCCACATACCCTTCTTCGCGGTGTCCTTCTTCGGATCGAAGTCCTGCCAGTCCTCGTCGAGCGGATGGCGCGCGGAGTTCGTGCAGGACGCGCCGTCGGAGGCTCTCCACCACTCGTCGATGTCGATGTCGAGACTCGGATCGTGCTTGCAGTGGCCGATGAACCAGCCGGTGTACCAGAACAGCGGGAACGAGTACCGCTCCTGCTTGTACATCCCGTTGCTCTTCCGTTTAGAAGAGTCGGTCGGGATGGAGAAGTAGTAAGCGTCCGGGTTCGTCTCGAGGAATTCGTTGAGTTCCTTCGCGCCCTTCAGCGTCAGGTCGTAGTAGACGTCGTCGCAGGCGTTCCAGAACTTCCGGAAATTGCCGACGCGGAGCATGTTGAACGGATTGGCTTTCCCGTCGCGGTCGGACGTCAGCTTCCACTGCACGATCTGCATATCGTAGAGCTTCCGGAACGGCGTATTGCCGAGGATCATGCCGAGCAGGCCGAACGAGACGAACGCCAGCATCGGGCGCTGGATGCCGATGGCGTCGATGACCGTGGTGCCCTCGTGGGGACCGGCGATGGTCGTGACCGACTTCAGTAGATCGCCGTGGCCGCCTTCGAACAGCGGAGACAGGTCTCCGGCAGGCGTGGCCGCCCGCTCCTCTTCGGAGCCGAAAGCCAGCAGATGAGCAAACATGCGCACGGTGGCGCCGCCGAAGCTGTGACCGAGGATGTGGAGGCGCTGGATGTCTCCGTCGTCCGCCGGCTTGCCCCAGTTCGGGAACTTGGCTTCCGGATAGACTTTGCCATACCGGTCATGGCCGTACTTCCTCGAGTGCGCCACACCGTAGTCGACCCGTGTACCGGTGATGGAGGCATACATCTCACAGGCGCGGTCCCAGGCAGAGCTGATCCCGCTGACACTCAGAGAGTGTGCCTCATACCCCTCCTGTTCCAGGGCTTTGGTAAAGCTTCCGACGGTGCCGCCGAAATAGGGCAGCAGCTGTCCGAGTTTCTCATCTTCCCCGAAGCCGAGCATGCCGTGGCAGAATGCGTAAGCGTCTTTGCGGATCCCGTTGTTGGACATTGTCATCTTCCTTTCATTTCTTCTCCGTTGATCGCTGCTGTTATTTCAAACCCAGAAGCAGGTCGATATACTTCCGGTATCTTTTTCTGTATTTCCGGCGGAACAGGAATGCCTGCGGAGACAGTCCGACGACGTCCATGTGGTCGCCCTGGTAGACCGGCATGACGTTCCACATGCCCTTCTTCGGGGTGCTCTTCTTCGGATCGAAGTCCTGCCACTCCTCGTCGGAGGGATGCAGGGCGGAGTTCGTGCAGGAGGCGCCGTCAGACGCTCTCCACCACTCGTCGATATCGATGTCGAGGCTCGGATCGTGCGTGCAGGTGCCGATCGCCTTGCCGGTGATGAAGAACGGCGGGAACGTGTTCCACTTCATGCGGTAGGTGCCGTCCTTTTTCCGTTTGGAGTTATCCGTGGAGATGGAGAAGTAGTAAGCGTTCGGGCTGGTCTCCACGAACTCGTTGATCTCCTTCGCGCCCTTCAGGGTGAGGTCGTAGTAGACTTCGTCTTCGGACTTCCAGAGTTTGAAGACCTTGCCCATACGGAGCATTCTCGTCGGATGGAGCAGCTTGTCCCGGTCAGACGTCATCTTCCACTGGATCAGCTGCATGTCGTAGATCCTCCGGAACGGGGTGTTGCCGAGGAGGTTGCCGAAGACATAGTAGGTGATGAACCGGCCGACGGGCAGGATGATCGGACGGAGGGCGTCGATGACGACGGTGCCGTCATGGGGACCTGCGACCGTGGTGACCGACTTCAGCAGATCGCCGTGGCCGCCGGCAAACAGCGGAGACAGATCGTCAGGGTCGGTGACCGCGCGCTCCTCTTCGGAACCGAATTCCATGAGGTGCGCGAACATGCGGACCGTGGCGCCGCCGAAGCTGTGACCGAGGATGTGGAGACGCTGGATGTCGCCGTCGACGGACGGTTTGCCCCAGTTCGGGAGCTTCGCCTCAGTATAGACCTTGCCGTACCGGTCATGGCCGTACTTCTTCGAATGGGCTTTTCCGTAGTCGACGCGGGTACCGGTCAGGGACGCATAGACTTCACAGGCGCGGTCCCAGGCGGAGCCCAGCGAGCTGAAGCTCGGCGCGCAGGCCTCGTAGCCCTGCTTCTTCAGCATCTTGGTGATGCTGCCGGCAGCGCCGCCCCAGTAGGGCATAACGATGTTGACCAGCTCGTCTTCGCCAAAGCCGAGCATGCCGTGGCAGAACGCGAATGCGTCGCTGCGGACTTCGTTTTTCTTGGACATGTTGCTCTTCCTCTCTTGATCAATTTACAGGATTTGAACAACTTGACCGTACAAATGATTTCTTAAAGAAATCTTAAAATGATACACATTTCGAAACGGTGCTTGGTTTCTGTATAAACCCGGAAAAGCAGAACACAGCCCGGCAGGGGCCGGGCTGTGGATCTTTGCGCAATTGCTCAGTCGAGAGACAGGAGCATCTTGATGTAGTTTTTGTAGTACCGTCTGTACTTGATGGGGTTCAGGAGCGCCCAGGGGCTGATGCCGATGACGTCCATGTGGTCGCCCTGCCAGACGGGCATGGCGGTCCAGACGCCTTTCTTCAGGTCGTCCTTGACGTCCTTGTAGAACGCGTGCGGCTCGTCGCTCGGGAACAGCGCGGAGTGGGTGTTGGAGCAGCCGTCGTTGGCTTTCCACTCGTCTCCGAGGGGCTGGCCGAGGGTGCGGTCATAGTCATACTTGCCCATCATGTTGCCGGTGATGATGAACGGGAAGAGCGTCGAGGCTTTCATCTTGTGGTTGCCGTTCTTCTTCGCCTTGGAGGCGTCCGTGGAGATGGAGAACTGGTACGCGTTCGGGTTGGACTCGAGGAACTCGTTGAGCTCTTTGGCGCCGGCGAGGCACAGATCCCAGAAGCAGTCGTCGTGGGACTTCCAGAACTTGCGAACGCGGTCGAGACGGCCGATGTACAGGAGATGCGCTCTCTTGTCGCGGTCGGAGGTGATCTTCCACTGGGTCAGCTGCATGTCGTAGATCTTGCGGAACGGCGTATTGCCGAGGACGTTCGCGAAACCGACGAAAGAGATGACTTTCAGGGTCGGGACCAGGATGCCGATGGCGTCGATGACGGTGGTGCCGTCGAACGGACCGGCGATGGCGGTGACGGTCTTCAGCCAGTCGCCCTTGCCGCCGGCAAACAGCGGAGAAAGCTCATCGGCCGGAGTGACCGCGCGCTCTTCTTCGGAACCGTAAGTCATCAGGTGGGACAGCATACGGACCGTGGCGCCGCCGAAGGAATGGCCGAGGAGGTGGATGCGCTGGATCTCGCCGTCATAGGCGATCTTGCCCCAGTTCGGGAGCATCGCTTTCTCGTAGGTCTTTCCGTAGCGGGCGTGGCCGTATTTCTTCGAATGGGCAATGCCGTAGTCGACACGCGTGCCGGTCAGGGCCGCATAGACTTCACAGGCGCGGTCCCAGGCGCCGCCGATGGAGCTGAAGCTCGGGGCAACCGCTTCGTAACCCTGTTTTCTCAGGCGTTTCGGAAGGCTGCCGGAAAAGCCGCCCCAGTAAGGCATGAACTTGTTGATGAGCTCATCTTCCCCGAAGCCCAGCATGCCGTGGCAGAACACGAACGCTTCACTGCGGATCTCGTTCTTTTTGGACATAGTCGTTTCTCCCTTTCATATCAAAGTTTTATCACGAAGTGACATTTGTCAGTTTTATTATAACGAAACCGCAACGCTTTTCCAATACTCGACCAGTAAACTATACGTTAATATTTTCACGAGTCTGTAAGGCCAGCCCTTTCTTTTGACTATTGAACGTTTTTGCGAAAAACCGTGCTTTTACAGCTGTGGAACTCGTGCTAAAATGATACAGGCAATTAGTTCGGACAACTAACGAGAGTTGATCTTGAAAAAGGAGAGTTTACCAATGAGCTACAAAAACAAGTACCCGTTCATCTTCATCGGCGGCATGCTGAGCTGGGGCGAGGAAAACATCATGTACAAAGGCTGGCCCTACTGGGGCATGGTCGCCGGCAACCTCTGCCGTCAGCTTCGCGAGACGAACATCGAAGCGTACGGCGTCCAGGTCGGCCCCGCGAACAGCGCCTGGGACAGAGCCTGCAACCTCTACGCCATGCTGACCGGCACTCAGGTCGACTACGGTGTCGCCCACTCCAGGGCGCACAAGCACGACCGCTACGGCCGCACCTATGAAAAAGCCCTCGTCGAAGGCTGGGGACAGCCCATGGCAGACGGCGGCATCAAAAAGGTCCATCTGCTCGGCCACAGCTTCGGCGGCGCGACCATGCGCATGCTGGCAGAGCTCCTGACCAACGGTTCCGAAGAAGAGCGGAAAGCGACGAAGGACGGCAGTTTATCGCCTCTGTTCGAGGGCGGCCACGGCGATATGATCGCCACCATCACCGCCATCTCGGCACCCCATGACGGCACCACGTTCGTCCACGCGTTCGAGCCGATGATGAAAGTTATGACCGCCGGCGTCCTCGCCATGTTCGGGGTCCTCGGCAACACTCCGGCGAACAAGTTCTACGACAACTACATGGAGCAGTACCATCTGACGGTCCCGGCCGGCCAGACGAACTACAAGAACATCCTGAGCCCGAAGCAGCTCCTGCGCATCCGCAACATCATCAAAACGGGCGACCACGTGTTCCACGACCTGCGCATCGATGAGGCGTCCAAGATCAACGACTTCATCCACTGCTCCCCGGACATCTACTACTTCTCCATCTCCGGCAACGGCACGAAGCCCGCGAAGAACAACCCGGAGAACCAGGTCCGCGCGCCCATCATGATCTTCGCGTTCATCCCGTTCGCGAAAGTCATGGGTAAGTTCCCGGCACAGAAGATCGGCGACTACTACATCGACGCGTCCTGGCACGCGAACGACGGCCTCGTCCCGACCGAGTCCGGCCGCTACCCGCACAAGGAGCCCCACGTCATGTATGAAGACGTGAAGGGCCAGCCCCTGAAGAAGGGCGTCTGGCATGTCCTGCCCGACTATATCGCCGACCACGGCACAGTCATCGGCGGTTCTCTCTCCTACATCGGGCCCGGCAAACCGGACATCTACCGCACCTACTGGCGCAACCATCTCGACATGCTGATGACGCTCGAGTAATGAACAATTGATAACTTCCAAAGACATCCCCCGCCGAAAAAACGGCGGGGGATGTACTATTTGCACAAAGGGTTTTCTATTTCGTCAAATCGCAGTAACTTATTTTGTTCATTGTCGACAATTGTCCGCCCCGCGAACGATACGATAAAATAGAATTGACTCAAGGGTATTTAAATAGGAGAGTACCAGACGAAAGGAGAATTCGCATGATCCTCAGCCTCAGCCTTATTTTCGACCTTCTCATCAAATGGCCGCTGATGCTTCTGTTCGGACCGCTTGCTCTGCTGTTCTGATCAGAGACATCCACCCGTCATCTGTTGATCAAAAAACGCCGACCGCAAGGTCGGCGTTTTTCCTTTTGCAACAGTTTATTCCTCACCGGATGCCTCACCGGATGAAATGCGTCCAGGCATGCTCTTCCTTCTCCGGCAGTCCGATCTGCTCTTTCCCGAGGGCGATGGACTTCATGAGGAAACTCATGTTCCGCGCCAGCACACGCAGGGTCTGGAGGCCTTCGGCGTCCTGCGCCGCCTCCCCTTCCGCGCGTCCGAAGACGTTGTTCCAGTACTGGCTGCCGGCGACGACCATGTTGGAGATGGTGAAGTACTTGTTGAGCTCGTCGAATGTGGCCGAGGTGCCTCCGCGGCGGGCGATCGCCACACCGGCGCCGACCTTGAACGACGTGTCGTACGACGCGCTGTAGAAGAGCCGGTCGAGGACCGCGATGGTCGTCGCGTTGGCGGACGCGTAGTAGACGGGCGTCGCCACGACGAGGCCGTCGGCCTCTTTGAACTTCTCCGCGACTTCGTTGACGACGTCATCGAAGACGCACTTGCCAAGTTCCCCGCATCTGCCGCAGGCGATGCAGCCGCGGACGGCCTGGTTCCCGATGCGGACGACTTCGGTCTCCACACCTTCTTTTTCGAATACTTTGACCATCTCGTCGACGGCGAGCGTGGTGTTTCCGTTCATACGGGGCGAACCGTTCAAAATCAAAACTTTCATCGTATGCCTCCATTCGTTATTCTTCGCCGGCTTCCGCGGCGTTCGTTTCGTTCTGCGTGACGCGGATCATGTTCATGACGACCTCTTCCGGGAGCCCCACCTCCACGGCGATCCGTTCGAGCGGCTCCCCTTCCTCATACCAGGCGCGGATCGTCTTCATCCGCTGTTTCAGATATTCGGCGGCTTCCGCTTTCACTTTCTCGTACAGTTCGGTGCCTTCCTTCGTCTGCTCCCGCATCTCCTCCGGCGTAAGGTCTTCGGGCAGGTCCACGGTGAGCGGCAGGTCGAAGAAGGCGGGGAAGTCCTTCGGCTCCCAGTCGGTCTCCGAGTCCGGGAACTCGAGCAGGGCGGTGATGCCCAAAAGCGGCCCCTGGTCCAGGTACAGTTCCTCTGTGTTCAGGTGTTCGAACCGCTCGAGCTCGTGCAGCAGGAAGTCGAGGTACTTCGGCGTCCCCCGCATGCCCAGCACCAGACAGAACTGGCTCTTCAGGAACTCGGAGCGGATGTCGTCGTAGTGCTCCAGGATCCAGCCGCAGGGGTTCTTTTTGCACACCAGGAAGAACATGGTCACACAGTCCTCGAACCCCACGAGCTGTGTGGTCAGGGCGCGCTTCTGCATGAGGGGCAGCACGTCCTTCTCGTAGGCCATGGCGCGGCGCAGCAGCCGGGCGCGCAGGAGACCGGTCATGGTCTTCCGCATCCACTTCACCAGCTGTTCCGGGTCTGTGCAGACGCGGATCTCCTCCGCCAGCGCCGCCTCTTCTTCGGACAGTTCGAGTTCCGGCATGGTCTCTTCCGGGAAGAGGATGAGGTCCTCCCCCGCCATCTGTGCCAGGACGGACGCGGCGGTGCCTTCCAGTATTTTGTGCTCGTCGAAAAACCCGTTCGGGAGACGGTCTCTGACGTTCGGCATAAGCTTCCTCCTGTGGGCGATTTACTGAAACGTATTATACCACAAATAAAGAATAGATAAAGTGGCTCATTGACGAAGTACGGTCGACCGAGTACAATATATGGTGGTTAAAAGGAAAGGAGATCATTCTCATGAAACGGTTGATTGCTGCATTGCTCATTTCCCTCATGACGCTGAGCGTCCTCGCCGGATGCGACCGCCCGTTCAACACGGAAGTCAACGACGGAAGAGAGCAGCTCACCACTGTGGCCGCCGCGGTCAAGAGCACGGAGCCAAAAACGAAATCCACCACGAAAGCTTCCGCCACGAACAAGATCTTCAGCACCCCGTCCACGCAGGACCTCGTGAAGGGCTACTTCAATGTCATCGGCAACGTCCCGAAGGGCACCGCCGGCGCGTCCCTGAAGCTGGCCAAAGCCGCGGTCGCGGTCTTCCAGTTCGCGCAGGACTACAACATTGCCGGCTGTGACATCTCTGCCCTCAGAGACAACATGCTGAATGCCTGGGAGAAGGTCCTCGACGAGGAGGAGCGCGCCAACTTTGACGAGAACTTCATGGACATCGTCAACTTCCTGGATGCCGCCGAAGAAGACCCGGCCGGTGTCGCGGGCCAGCTCGAAGACGCGGGCGTCAAAGCCGCGTTCGACAAAGTTTCGAAGCAGGCCGGCGCCTGGGACAACTGGGACACCCTCAAGGGCAACACGCTGACCATGGGCAACTCGGAAGAATGAACGACTGACACAAAAACAAAGACCGCCGACTCGTAAGAGCCGGCGGTTTTTTATTTCTGCCTGGCGATTTCCTATCTGCCTGGCGATTTACTCCTCGTCGAGCCGGACGATCTGCCGAACGTCATACCCCTCCTTGACGAAGTCGGTGTCGTACATCTCGTAGAGGTACGGCTTCACGCGGATGACGGCGACCTCGACCGCTGCCGCTTTCATGACATCGTACGGGATGCCCTTGAACGCGAGGAGCTTTTTGAACTCGTCGGACTGGTTGTCGTAGAACTCGACGGTGCCCATGACCTGGAGACCGTGGGAGTCCCTCACATCTCCGTAGTACTCGAAGATGGCCATGGAGACGTTGCGGTTCTTCTCGAGGCCGATGAACTTGTTCCCGCCCTCGGAGACGAACCAGAACTCGTCGTCCATGTACGTGTATTCGATCGGCGTGCAGCGGATGTAGTCGCCGTACCCCGTGGCAAAGCCGCACGTGTTGTGCGCCTTGATGAAGTCTACGATGTGCGCCAGTGCATCGCCCCGGTCCATATGGACGGCGGTCTTCTGCTGTTCGACCCAGAAGTTCTGGAAATGCTCAAAATCGATGCTCATGGAAATTCCTCCTTTAATTAACTTTATTTTAACAAAACATGTGCTATGATAAAAGTGTAAAGCTTTGCTTTTCTGTAAAGAGTTGTTTTTGCAAAGCAAAAGGATATTTAAGGGAGGAAACATGTATGAAAGTATTACTCGCCGGCGCTTTCGGCAACCTCGGTTTCGAGATCCTGAAAGTCCTCGTCGAACGGGGCTACGACGTCGTGGCCGCGGACCTCAAAGAGAAAGAGAACAACGGGCTCGAAGGCAAGTATGCCTTTAAGGCGATCAACGCCACCGACCCGGAGACCCTCAAAGGCATCTGTGACGGCGTCGAAGTCGTCATCACGACCATGGGCCTCACCTCTGCCTCCACGGTCGTCACCGCGTATGACGTCGACTACCAGGGCAACCTGAACCTCTACAAAGAGGCCGTTGCTGCGGGCGTCCCGCACTTCACCTACATCTCCGTCATCGCCTGCAAGGAGCCCGGCGCGGAAGAAGTCCCGCTGCTCCACGCGAAGGCCATGTTCGAAGACGAAGTCCTGAAGGGCAGCATCCCCTATGTCATCCATCGCCCGACAGGGTACTTCTATGACATCGCCAAGGTCTTCAAGCCCTACATCGAAAAGGGCGAGATGCAGCTCCTGAAGGGCTACCACAATGTCAAGTGCAACGTCGTCGACTGCCCGGACTTCGCCGCGTTCATCGTCGACCACATGCTCGATGAAAACGCCATGTACGAAGTCGGCGGCAAAGAGACCTATGACTACGAAGAGATCACCAAGATGTGCTTCCGCGCCGCCGGCAAGCCCGTCATCATCAAGGACGCCGCTCCCTGGATGTTCTCCCTGCTCGGCAAACTTCCGAAGATCAAGAAGGAAGGCAAGGCAGACATCATGAAGTTCGGCGCCTGGACCATGACCCACAGCCTCGTCGGCAAAGACGTCACGGGCGATGCATCCTTCAAGGAATACATCACCAACTACTTCGGAGGTGAGAAATAATGTTCCATCTCGATCCTGCTTACATCGGTCACGTATGGCCGACCTTCATGTGGACCATCACCCTTGTCGCCGCTATCGGCTGCATCATGGGCTTCTATGAGTTCGTCTGGTTCATGTCCGTTGGTTATGGCTTCGCCGTCATGTGCATCGGTCTGTTCCACCTCATCTTCGGCTTCGCCGCTCACACCTTCACCGCGGCAAGCGTGGTCCTGTCCATCCTGTTCATCATCTACGGCTGGCGCCTCGGCGGCTACATCCTGAAGAGAGAGCTCACCAACCAGAACTACAAGAACAAAGTCGGCGGCAACGCGTTCAAGCGGACCCCCATCTTTGTTTCCCTGTTCATGTGGGTCTTCTCCATGTTCCTGTATGCCGCGCAGACCTCTGCTGTTTCGTACCGCGTCATCAACCGTGCCCCCGACAACGTCTGGGCATGGGTCGGCATCGCCATCATGGCCTGCGCCATCCTCGGCGAGGCGCTCGCGGACAAGCAGAAATCCGCCGCCAAGAAGGCGAACCCGCACCGCTTCTGCGACACCGGTCTCTACAAGATCGTCCGCTGCCCGAACTACTTCTCCGAGATCATGTTCTGGGTCGGCGTCACGGTCTCCGGCATCGGCGCGGTCGAGGGCAAGCAGTGGATCATCACCATCCTCGCCCTCATCATCATCGTCTACGTCATGTACAACTCCGCACAGCGTCTGGAGCTTCGCCACGAGAAGACCTACGGCCTGGACCCCGAGTACCAGAAGTACTCCGACACGGTCCCCATCCTCTTCCCCTTCACGAAGCACTACCACACCCTGACCACCTACAGAGACTGACCGCACCTCTGAGCTGCCGACCCTCTGAGCTGCCACAGCTTGAACTCGCCGCAGCCCGATTCGCTGCAGCCCTGAGCTCGTTGCAGCCCGACTCGCCGCAGTCTCTAAAACTTATCCAACAAAACCTCCGGTTCCTTTGAGCCGGAGGTTT
>JAZOTY010000106.1:0-18148 GCA_045657845.1 Acutalibacteraceae bacterium
TCATCGCGACCGGCGGACTCAATTCCATCGCGGCAGGCTGCCGCAATGAAATGGTAATGGATCAGGACCTCATTCTCGAAGGCCTGAAGCTGATCTACCAGGAAAACCGCTGACCGCTGACCGTACATCGCCACAGCCGGCGCCCCTTTCCCTCAAGCGCAGCATCCGCCCAGGCGGAGCTACAGTAAAGGAGAATCAACTATGGGAAAAGAACGTATCAACAAGAACATCCTCTACATGAGTGAGCTCGGCATCCTCATTGCCATCCTTCTGCTCATGGCCTTTACCCCGGTCGGATACCTCCGCATCGGCACCATGACCATCACGTTCCTGACGGTCCCGGTCGTCGTCGGAGCCATCGTCTGCGGACCCGGAGCCGGGACCATCCTCGGCACCATCTTCGGCCTGACGAGCTTCTACCAGTGCTTCGGCATGGACCCGATGGGGACAGCCCTCATGCAGATCAGTCTGCCCCGCACCTTCCTGTTCACCGTCGTGCCCCGTCTTCTGATGGGTCTCTGCGTCGGTCTCATCTTCAAGGCGTTCCGGAAACGCAGCGCGGCCGCCTACACGGTCACCGCCTTTTTCGGGCCCTTCCTCAACACGCTCCTCTTCATGACGACCCTCATCGCCTGTTTCTGGCACACCGATGTCATCCAGGCCTGGGCCGCCAGCATCCCCGGCGCCTCGAACGTCTTCTTGTTCGCGGTCCTGTCGGTCGGTGTCAACTTCATCGTCGAAGCCATCGTGTGCACCATCGTCGGCGCCGCGGTCGCCAAAGCGGTGGACCGGTACGTGAACAAGGCATCCGTCTCCACCCGCTCCATCGTCGAAGCCGGCGAAGAAGCGGCCGAAGAGACGGCAGAAGCAGCGGAAGCAGAATAAACCTTATCAGGAGAAACAGCGATCCATGGAAACGATCAAGAATTTCTATTTCAAGCATAAAGAGATCATCAATTACCTGCTCTTCGGCGGCATGACGACCGTCGTCAGCTGGGGAACCTACAGTCTCTTTGTCAAAGCCATCGGCATGTCCGTCAGTGTCGGCAACGTCCTGTCGTGGATCTGTGCCGTCCTCTTCGCCTTTGTCACGAACAAGCTGTTCGTCTTCGAGTCGAAGACCTGGCAGCCGGCCACCGCCATCCGGGAGTTTTTCTCCTTCATCGGCGCCCGCCTCACCACCGGCGTCATCGAATGGGTCGGCGTCCCCTTCTTCTCGACACACGGGCTCACACACCCGCTGTTCGGTGTCAAGGGACTGCTCGCCAAAATAGTCGTCTCCATCGTCGTCATCATCCTGAATTATCTCTTCAGCAAGTTCCTGGTGTTCTTCAAAAAGGACAAAAAAACGGAATAAGCAAAAAAATAAGACCCGACCTTCCCGGTCGGGTCTTTTCTTTTTTTACAGTCCCAGTTCCTCGATGTCCCGGATGAGCTCCTTCTGGCGCTCATAGAACATGAGTTCCTGGTTGTGGTCGAAGTACTCCTTGCAGCCGTAGCGGCTGATGAAGCTCGACGAGTACAGGTTCGTCGTCAGTTCGGTGACGATGATCAGCATCTCGTTGCCGTTGTCGAACGCGGTCTCCGCGAACTTGAAGAGGTTCGAGAGCTCCTCGCCGGTGCGGGCGGCCAGGCTCTTCAGGGCGTCGTTCTCTTTCCGGAACTCGTCCTGCAGGACCGCATAAAGTGCCTCGCCGTCGGCGGGGTCTGCGACACGGGCCGCCGCCAGCATCTTTTCGACGATGTTCGCGGCGCGGTACGCGTAGATGCTGTCCTCCTCGGACACCTGGCGGCTCCTGCGGGCCGTCGTGCTGTTCAGGCGGAGCTTTTCGACGCTCTGGGTCAGGGCCGCGAAGCCGTTTTCGGCACTGCCGTCGGTGATGGCGGTCTTCTGCGCCTTCAGTTCCTGGACGACGATCCGCATGGTCTTCTCGCGGTCGAACACTTCATGGAACCGGTTGCCCACGTGCTCGAGCAGCAGGCCGATGACCGTGAGCCGTTCGTCGAACCGGGCCATCTTCGCCCGCTCGACGATCTCCTCCGAGATGTCGCCGGAGAGGATCTTGTCGATCTGGTAGTCGGACTTGTACTTGTTGTAGAGGTCGTAGTAGATCGCGAACTCTTCCGCAATGCGGTTGTTCTGCAGGTACTGTTTGACGAGGTCCGCGGTCACCGGGAACTCGTGCTGTTCATAGAGATAGATGATGTCGGACAGGTCTTCCCATCCGCGTGCCGTGACGAACGTCTTGCCGTCGACGGTGGTCTGGACGAGGTAGAAGTCCGCGTTTTTGATGGACAGGTACGTGGTGATGGCCGGGTGCACCTTGGCCTCGTAAGCATACTCTTTCCAGGCGTTGAAGTCGGGCTCGATGTCGACCCGTTTCAGACGGTCCCAGGTGACGATGTCGAACTCGCGGACCGAGTTGTTGTACTCGGGCGGGTTGCCGGCCGTGACGACGACCCAGCCGTCGGGGATGCGGTGCATGCCGAACGTCTTGAACTGCAGGAACTGCAGCATGGAGGGCGCCAGTGTTTCCGAGACGCAGTTGATCTCATCGAGGAACAGGATGCCTTCCTTCTTCCCCGTGCGCTCCATCTCCTCGTACATGGAGGAGATGATCTCAGACATGGTGTACTCCGACACCCGGACGTTCTGCCCGCCGTAGACCTTGTCCGCGATGAACGGGAGGCCGAGGGCGCTCTGACGGGTGTGGTGGGTCATGGAGTAAGAGACGAGGGCGATGTCGAGTTCGGACGCGATCTGCCCCATGATAGCGGTCTTGCCGATGCCGGGAGGGCCCATCAGGAAGATGGGGCGCTGCCGTTCGACGGGGATCACATAGTCGCCGATCTCATTGCGGGTCAGATAGGACCTGACTGTGAATTTGACCTGTTCTTTTGCTTCGCGGATATTCATACTAAGTCTTCTTCCTCCAATACTAACTTGATCGCCCACGGGGGCACTTCGGGTTCATAGGATTCGTCGCGCATGAAGACAAACGCGGTATCGTAGGGCGGTTTCCGTTTCGGGAACGTGCCGTAGCCGTCCGTGAAGTAGATGAGGCCCTTGAGTTTTCGGAATTTTTCCTGCTCGAGCAGGGTGTTCACATATTCGAACGCCGGCCGGAAGTCCGTGCCGCCCTTGCCCTTCAGGTCCAGTTTGGCGATGTACTGTTCCAGCTTCGAAAGGTCGTCGATAAACGTGACCTCCTGGACTTCCATATCCGCCTGGATGAGGTACAGGTTGACCTGTTTGAAGAAGTTCTCGGACGCCTTCAGGATGTTGTAGGTCTTCTGCATGAACTTCTGGATGAGGTCTCCGCTGGTGGAGGCCGAAGTGTCGATGACGATGACGAAGTCCCGGATGCGGTTGACCTCTTTGTACTCGAGCGGCTCGATGAGAGGCATGTCTCCGTAGAGTTCCAGGCCGTAGGTGTAGAAGACCGTGTCGAACTCGTCGTCGTTGATCATGATCTCCTCGCCGAGGACCGAGAACTTGCGGAGGAACGTCGCATAGTCGTAGCGTTCTCTGTGGAGCTCCTTGAGTTCCATCAGCATGGAAC
Source organism: Acutalibacteraceae bacterium (assembly GCA_045657845.1). Taxonomy (GTDB): domain Bacteria; phylum Bacillota; class Clostridia; order Oscillospirales; family Acutalibacteraceae; genus RUG420. The sequence goes on from JAZOTY010000106.1 coordinate 3,564, forward strand.
TGGACTCGGAGCCCGCTCGCCGCGAAGAGGTCTCCATGTCCACCTGGACACGCTTGGAGATATCTTCCCACTCCTGCTCTTTCTGAGACTTGTCGTCTCCCCCGTCATTGTCCTGCGGCGGCAGGTCTTCGGTGGGGTCGTGCTCCGGTTTTTCCTGCTGCTGCGGGTTGTTGACCGGGCCCGGTGTGTCGCTGGGGTCGTGGAAGTACCAGAGGTCGTGCTCGTCCGCCTTGAAGAATTTGCGGAGGGTCTCAACTTCCTCCGGTTCTTTCCCGCTCTCGAGGAGCCAGCGGTAGATGCGCTCCGCGGTCAGGGTCTGGAACGGGATGTTCATGGAGTTCAGGACTTTTTTCTGGGAGATCTCCCGCTCGCAATGGAAGCAGTCGAGGTCCTGGTCATTGATGAGGTTCTCGACGGCGATGTCGACCGCGAGGTCCCAGTACTCCTGTTTCACCGCTTCATGGATGAAGGCGTGCTGGAAGATACAGTGGAGGACCACGTGGAGCAGGTCTCTGGCGATGACGCTCTTCTCCTGCTGATACTCATGGAGCAGGAACTCGGGGTCATAGAACAGGAACCGTCCGTCGGTGGCGAGGGACAGAGCGCCCGGTACCGGCATCAGTTTGAACACGGCGGAGTCCAGGTAGCGCATATTCACGACGATGGTGCTGCGGGACAGCACGATGATCCGGCGGGCAATGCGGTCGAGCCGCGCCTCTTCCTCGGTCATCTCCGGTTCGTGGAAACCTTCCGGCATCGGGACACCTCCTTACAGTTCGAATTCGTCGGTGGGGTTCTCGTAGCCGCCGCTGATATGACGGTGGTTCATCAGCACAGCTTTGGCTTTGACGTTGCCTTTCTTGTTGGCATAGTCGAACACTTCGTCGAAGCAGGCGTCGATCTCGCTCTCGAGGAACGGGAAGTTCAGGATCTTGTGGAGCATGGCGTCGTTGTCGATGTCCACGAAGAGTTTCAGCGCCTGTTTTGTGTATCGCTTCAGATAGTTGACGAGGACACTGCTCTGCAGGTCGTCGCCGAGCATGCCGACGGCGAGGTGCAGTTTGTCCTCGAACCGGGACGTGTTTCCAAACAGTTCTTCCGCGACGGCCGGGTCCTGCTTCGTGAAATGGACCTGATTCAGGGTCTTGCATCCTTCGAACAGGTTGCTGCCCTGGACCTCCAGGGACTGTGGGACCGTGACGTCTGTCAGGTTGATGCAGCCGTAGAAGGCACCGCGGCGGATGGTGTCGACCGACTCGGGGATCTTGAGCGTCGTCAGACCGGTACAGCCGTCGAATGCGCGCTCTTTGATGGTTTCCAGGTTCTCGGGCAGATCGACATGCCGCAGGGCCACACAGTCCTTCAGGACGCCGTACTCGAGCGAGGGCAGGTTCCGGGGGAACCGGATGTCGCTCAGGGAGGAACAGCCTTCGAACGCCCAACCCTTGAGGTCGTCGACACTGTCCGGGACGACGACGTGGTCGAGCTTCGTGCAGCCCTTGAACGCGAGGGCGCCGATCGTTTTGAGACTCGGCGGGAACTCGACGGTCTCGAGGGACGTGCACTCCGCGAAGGCGACCGAACCGATGGCGGTCAGCGTATCGGTGAACGTGATCTTTTTCAGATTGGTACAGCCTTTGAACGCCCAGTCGCCGATGTTGTGGACGCTGGCCGGGAACACCAGTTCCTCGATGTCCGTCCGGTCTGTATAGGCATAGGGCTTGACGCGCCTTGTGCCGTCCGGCACATAGAAAACGTTAGACATAGGGGCTTCCTCTCTCTGTTCAGCCGACTGCCGGGAACGCTTTTTCGACGGCCCTGGAGATCTTGTTGTAGTCTTTCTGATCGAGGGCGGAATTCTTCTGGGAGCCATCCGCGAAGAAGACGCCGAGCAGGTAGTAGTCGTCCATCTTGATGCAGACCGCGTCGGCCACACCGCGTCCGGTGCTCTCGGCCGTCTCGGTGCTGTCCGTGTTCTGCGAGAGGTTGCCGCCGAGGTAGTCCGCGGTGCGGGAGACGAGTTCGTCGACCAGCTCAAGGTCTTTTCCGGACTTCGTCTTGAACTTGAGGAAGATGCATTTCCGCTTCTTGTCGTAGGCTTTTTTGATGCGGGTCGGGATGTTGTAAAGGTCTTTGACCTCGCCCGCTTTCATCAGCGCGTAGCAGTACTTGGTGCCGGTGGCCGCCGGGAAGAACTCGGTGTCCCAGGTGTGCTTGTAAGCGCAGACGGGCTCATTCATATTGAAGTTCTCATAGTTGCCGTAAGTGATATCGGAACCGACATCGACATGGTACCAGTTCTCATCGTCCAGCTGGACTTCGTTCCAGGCGTTGGTGAACGCCGTGTCGTGAACGACCATGCAGGGGATCTCGAGCATCTCCATGAACATCCGGAACGTGGTGGCAAAGCCGACGGGGACGCCGGTGCCGGTCTTCAGGACGCCGTAGGGCTCATCGATCTGAGACGAGGAGACGGGGATGTTCACTTCCGTGGACTCCGCCATTTCCAGATTCTTGCACATCCAGTCATAGACGGCCTTTTCCTTCTGGAACGTGGTCATGTCGTCCTTGATGATGTTCTTCAGAGTGGCAGAGGCCAGGTCATAGACTTCCTTTTGCTTCGCGTCGAGGCCGGAATCCCGCCCTGCGAGGTAAGCATTGGAGATGTCCTTTGTCGAACGGACCGTATAGAGGTCCGAAATGGTCACATCGTCCTCCTGGGTATCGCCGGAGACGATGCCCATGCGGGAAACCGCCAGCTGCAGGTCAGAGCCGATGGAGTCGAACTTCGCGACTTTCACACCGACAAAGATGCTCATGATGGCGGCAAGAAGGCTCAGCACAAGGCAGGCCGCGAGCAGTGTCAGCAGCAGGTTGCTGGCTTTCTGAGACCCCGCCTTCGGCAGCTTCTCCTGGAAATTGTCCATGGATGAGATGGTTTTTTTCGCCATGATAGGTCCTCCTGTTTGGGATACAGAATCGTAACTCGTTGTTATCCTGTCTATTATACTATTTTTCCCGTTCTTTTACTATATTCTGCTGTGAGACGCTTTGCAGGGATTGTATCGGCGCGGGAGACCAGTGTTAAACTTTTTCAGACAGAGTCTGCAAAAACAGGTGTTGACACCATCGCACTAAAGTGGTAAAGTAGGCTCAACAAATTTCATATTTGTCACAAACCGACGACTCAGAGTGAGTAGGCACGGGAAACTTTTTCAGAGAGCTGCCGATGGTGGAAATGCAGCAAAGGGAACCGATGTTGAATGGACTGAGGAGGGCGGCCGGAAACCGGGAGACCGGGAGTATGGGCCGACGGGAACTCCCGTTACAGAGTCAGACCTGTGTTGGCAGGTCGAAGAGGTGGGCGATTCATCGCCAACCCGGGTGGCACCGCAGAAGCATCGCTTTTGTCCCGGAGGAAACAGATTCCGTGGACAGAGGCTTTTTTTCATGCCTTTTTCCACAAGTACCTCAAAGAAAGGATGGTTTCAACATGAAAACCGCAGCTGACAACAACATCCCTTACAAAGTGTATCTTGATGAGTATGAACTCCCGAAGGCATGGTACAACATGCGGGCAGACATGAAGAACAAGCCCGCTCCCCTTCTGAACCCCGGCACCATGCAGCCCATGACGGCGGACGAACTCGCCGGCGTGTTCTGCGAGGAGCTCATCAAGCAGGAGCTCGATGACGAGACTGCTTTCTATCCCATCCCGCAGGAGATCCGCGACTTCTACAAGATGTATCGCCCGTCTCCGCTGGTCCGTGCCTATTGCCTCGAAGAGAAGCTCAATACCCCCGCAAAGATCTACTACAAATTCGAGGGCAACAACACGTCCGGTTCCCATAAGCTGAACTCCGCCATTGCCCAGGCCTACTACGCGAAGAACCAGGGCCTCAAAGGCGTCACGACCGAGACCGGCGCCGGCCAGTGGGGCACCGCCCTTTCCATGGCCTGTGCGTACCTCGGACTGGACCTGCAGGTCTACATGGTCAAGGTCTCCTATGAACAGAAACCGTTCCGCCGCGAAGTCATGCGCACCTACGGCGCGTCGGTCATCCCCTCTCCGTCCGACACCACGGAGATCGGCCGGAAGATCCTCGCTGAGAACCCCGGCACCACCGGTTCCCTCGGCTGCGCCATCTCCGAAGCGGTCGAAGCGGAACTCAAGCAGGAAGGTTACAAATACGTCCTCGGTTCCGTCCTGAACCAGGTCCTCCTGCATCAGTCCGTCATCGGTCTCGAGACCAAGGCGGCACTCGATAAGATCAACGTCAAACCCGACATCATCATCGGCTGCGCCGGCGGCGGCTCCAACCTCGGCGGCCTCATCGCCCCCTTCATGGGCGAGAAGCTGAGAGGCGAAGCGGACTACCGCATCATCGCGGTGGAACCGGCCTCCTGCCCGTCCTTCACCCGCGGCCAGTTCGCCTATGACTTCGCCGACACCGGTAAAGTCTGCCCGCTCGCGAAGATGTACACTCTGGGCTCCGGATTCATCCCGAGCGCCAACCACGCCGGCGGTCTCCGCTACCACGGCATGAGCCCGATCCTGTCCCAGCTCTACCATGACGGCCTCATGGAAGCTGTCGCGGTCGAGCAGACCGACGTCTTCGAGGCAGCCGAGCTCTTTGCCCGCTGCGAAGGCATCCTGCCCGCACCGGAATCCTCCCACGCCATCCGCGCCGCCATCGACGAGGCGCAGAAGTGCACGGAGACCGGCGAAGAGAAGACCATCGTCTTCGGCCTTACCGGTACCGGTTATTTCGACCTGGTCGCCTATCAGCAGTTCAACGACGGTGTCATGAACGACTACATCCCCACCGACGAAGAACTCGCCGAGTACGCGAAGACCCTTCCCCCGCAGCCGGAAGAATAAACAGGACTGCGACCCCTCCTGACACATTCTCTTTTACAAATACTCTCTCAAAACACAACAGAAAAACCCCGACCGTCCGGCCGGGGCTTTTTTGTTGATGATCCAGGATCTTATGCGTGGTACAGTTTCGTCTTTTCGTAGGTGGGCTCACAGGTGTAGTTGACTCCCAGCTGCTTGAGGATGCGCTCGTCTACAGAGGACAGGATGACCGAGGAATGGAACTCGCAGCCGATGAGCTGGTCCAGCTGGTCGAGCGCCTGCTTGGCGCACTTGTCGGTCCGCGCGATGATGGTGAGGGCGATGAGGATCTCATCGACATGCATGCGCGGGTTGTGGTCGCCGAAGTGCTCCACTTTGAGCTGCTGGATGGGCTCGATGATCTCGGCCGTCAGGAGGTCGACTTCATCGGGGATGCCCGCCAGGTGCTTCAGCGCGTTCAGCAGCATGGCGGAGGTGGCGCCGAGGAGCGAGGTGGTCTTACCGGTGATGATGGTGCCGTCCGCGAGCTCGATGGCGGCGGCCACGCCTCCGGTCAGTTCAGAGACCGTGTTGGCGGCGGCGACGACCGGCCGGTCTTCCGGACCGATGTCGCACTGCTCCATGAGGAGTTCGATCTTCTCGACCGCTTCCTCGGACCCGTTGCCGCGGCGTTCGTCGGCCATGGCGGTGTAGTACCGGCGGATGATCTCCTGTTTGGAGGCTTCACAGACGGCGTCATCGTCGGTGATGCAGTAGCCGGCCATGTTGACGCCCATATCGGTGGGCGATTTATACGGGCTCTCGCCGTAGATCTTTTTGTAGATGCCGTTCAGGACCGGGAAGATCTCGACGTCGCGGTTGTAGTTGACGGCGGTCTCGCCGTAAGCTTCGAGGTGGAACGGGTCGATCATGTTGACGTCGTTCAGGTCCGCTGTGGCGGCCTCGTACGCGAGGTTCACCGGATGTTTGAGCGCGATGTTCCAGATGGGGAACGTCTCGAATTTCGCGTAACCCGCGTTCACGCCTTTCTGGTGCTCCTGATAGAGCTGAGAAAGGCAGACGGCCATCTTTCCGCTGCCGGGGCCGGGAGCGGTGACGACGACCAGAGACTTTTTCGTCTCGATGTATTCGTTGCGGCCGTAGCCCTCGTCCGAGAGGATGAGCGGCACGTTGCTCGGGTAACCGGCGATCGGATAGTGCCGGTAGACTTTGATGCCGAGGGACTCAAGGCGCTTCTGGTAAGCGACCGCCTTGTCCTGTCCGGCGAACCGGGTCAGGACGACAGAGGAAACGTTGAGGCCGTAGGACCGGTAGGCGTCGATGAGGCGCAGGGCATCCATATCGTATGTGATGCCGAGGTCTCCCCTCTTTTTATTCTTTTCGATGTCGCCGGCATTGATGACCATGACGACTTCCGCGTCGTCTTTCAGCTGGGCGAGCATCCGCAGTTTACTGTCCGCTTCAAAGCCGGGCAGCACACGCATCGCATGGTAGTCGTCGAAGATCTTCCCGCCGAACTCGAGGTACAGCTTGCCGCCGGTGCTCTCGATGCGTTCCTTGATGTGGGAAGACTGCAGTTTCAGGTATTTGTCGTTGTCGAATCCGATCCTTGACATAGAAACCTCCTGTTTCCGTGTTTCTCTTTCTTTTCAACTCAATAAGTTTACCGCAAATCGTATTCCTTTGTAAATAAGAAATCGCCCGAAACCGAACGGTTCCGGGCGGATTTTTGTTTTGATGGAAAACCGGGGGACTCAGGCATCCTTGTGGATGGGTTCCTCGTGCAGTTTTTCGATCGCTTCCTCTTCCAGCGTGGCCTCGATATCCGCTCTCTGGAAGATCGGACGGAAGATGGTGTGGACGATGAAAGCGAAGATGCCGGCAGAAGCACTGAAGAGCGCGCCCATCTTGGCGGCGCCCTGGATGGCGAGGTCGGTATAGGCGGCATTCGTCACGAAGAGGGCGACGGTCAGACCGGTACCGCCGACGATGCCGGCGACGATGACGTCGAGGTTCGACATGCCCTTCGGCAGGCCGAATTTGAAGCCGTGGCCGAAGACGAAAGTGAAGAACGAGATGCCGAGCATCTTGCCGACGATGAGCGAGATCATGACGATGAACGTCAGGGCGCTCATGACGGAGAACCGGACACCGGCCATGGCAAAGCCGAAGAAGAACAGGCCGTAGTCCACGATGGGGCTGACGTTGTGTTCGAACTTCGTGAGGGTGGTCTGCTTGCCGAACTTTTCGAGCGCCTCGAACGCCTTCTTATTGTTCGGAAGGAACGGGACGACAAAGACAAGAGACAGAGCCGGGGAAACGCCGGTCTTGAACAGGCCGAGCCAGCAGAGGATGCCGCCGACGATGATGTAGGGCCAGTAGCTCTTGACCTTCAGTTTCTTGAACGCGAAGGAGACCAGCATACCGGCGAGCACCAGCAGCAGGAAGAGCGGGCGGATCGGCTGTCCGGGCGTCGGATAGAAGATGGCGATGATGGCAAGGCCGATGGCGTCATCGGCGACCGCCAGAAGCAGCAGGAAGCTGACGGCGGGATGGTCCTTGCCGAACACGAGTTTCGCAAAGAGCCAGGCAAGCGCGATGTCGGTCGCGGTACAGATGCCCCAGCCGTTGGACCAGTCCGGGTGCCCGAAGAAATGGTTCAGAAGCAGGAACAGACCTGCCGGGCCCAGGACGCCGCCCAGGGTGGCCATCAGCGGAGTGACAGCTTTTTTGATGGGGTTCAGCGCTCCACCGGGAGACAGTGCATGGACGATCTCGATGCCGGCCGTGCCGAAGAAAAGCACCATGAAAACGTTCTCAACGAACCAGGCAAACGTGAATTTGCCGAAGAACAGATGCTCCTCGATCCAGTACTCGTACCAGTGCGGCGCGACGTTCGCGACCACCAGGGCGACAAGGACACCGAGGATCAGCGGGATGGAATACGCGCGGATGATATCATTGGAGATGTGGCCCCACGTACTCTGGGTCTTTGTGTTACTCAACATTTTCACCTCTTCGAAAGGATGTAAATATATATTAAAGTTTCTTGAGACACTTTTCAAGGTCACTTTTGGAATTACACTCTGTCCCGCTTTTTCTTTTCAAAACTGGCACTTTTCAAAGGAACACTTTGGCGATATACTGTCTGCAGCATCTAAATGACCAAGGAGCAGCATCATGAAACGCGTACTGACCATCCAGGACATCTCCGGCATCGGAAAATGTTCTCTGACCGAAGCCCTGCCCATCATCTCGGCGGCCGGCATCGAATGTGCCGTCCTCCCCACCACGGTCCTCTCGACCCACACCGCGTTCGAGGGCTTCACGTTCCACGACCTCACCGACGATATGCCCGGGATCACCGACCACTGGGAGGCGCTCGGCATGGAGTTCTCCTCCATCTACACCGGTTACCTCGGCAGCATCCGCCAGGTGGAACTCGTCGAGAAGACCATCGATCGGTTCCGCAGGGAGGACACGCTGGTCGTCGTCGACCCCGCCATGGCGGACAACGGCAAGCTCTACGCGGGCTTCGCCCCCGAATTCGTCGGGGCGATGAAAGGCCTCTGCGCCAAAGCGGACGTCGTCGTCCCGAACATCACGGAAGCGGCGTTCCTGCTCGGTGAGGAGTACATCGCCGAAGGGTATCCGGAAGACTATGTGAAACGGCTCCTGAGAGAGCTCACCGCCCTCGGGCCCCGCTATGCGGTCCTCACCGGCGTCTCCTTCTCGGACGATGAACTGGGCGGCGCGGCGTACGACAAAGAGACCGGCACCTATTTCACCTATTTCACCCACAAGGAGCAGAAGTCCTTCCACGGCACCGGCGACCTGTTCGCCTCCGCCCTCGTCGGCGCGCTCGAGAACGGGTTCTCCATCGAGGACAGCATCCGCATCGCCGCTGAATACACCCTCGCGGCGCTGCAGGCGACCCTGAACGACCCGGAGGGCCGCTGGTACGGCGTCAATTTCGAAGAGGCCCTTCCCACCTATCTTCGGTTACTGGGTAAATATTAAAAAGACGATTTCTCGTTTTTCTCTTTTCGTTTGCCCCCTTTTGGGGTACAATGTAAGTGGAGGAAATGGCCCTGACTGTAAAACGATAAGAGGTGAACACCATGAAAGAAAAAGTCATCATCCACATCTCCAGAGAACACGGTAGCCTAGGTCATGTCGTCGGCGAAAAGCTCGCAGAACGCCTCGGCTGCAAACTGTACGACAAATCGATCATCGAAGAGATCGCGGAAGAACACGGCCTCGACAAAGAGTTCCTGAAAGAATATGAGGAGAAGCCGAAACGTTCCCTTCTTTACAGACTCGCACAGGGCGTTTCCGCTGACCTTGAAGAGGAGCTGACCAAACAGGTCTTCGAAAAGATCCAGCACATCGCCGATACGGAAGACCGGGCCATCATCGTCGGCCGGTGCGCCGGCACGGTCCTGAGAGAGAATCCGAACGTCGTGAACGTCTTCCTGACCGCGCGTATGCCGAACCGCATCCGCAACATCATGGAGTATTACGGCATCGATTACGAGTCCGCCCAGAAGCGGATCCAGGACGTCGACAAGGACCGTCAGCGCTTCCATGACACCTACTCCGACACGAAGTGGAAGAACGTCGACAACTACGACCTCGTCCTCAGCACCACCGATCTCGGTGTGGACGGCGCCGTCGACCTCATCCTCAACTATATCGCGCATCTCGAATAAGCAACAATTAAAGCCCGGACCGTGTGTCCGGGCTTCTTTTTACGGTATTCTCTTTATCAAATGAGCCGATCTGTATCGGTTTTGGAAATTAATACCAAGAACCCATTTACGGCATCGATTTTGGTTTGTTATAATAATCGCATATAAACTGACCACACAGATGGGGTGACTATCATGACAGAAAAAATCATTGTCCACATTTCCAGAGACCACGGCAGCAAGGGGTCCGTCATCGCGGAACGGCTCGCGGAAGTCCTGAACTGCAAGGTCTATGACGACAGCATCATCGACGATATCGCGAAAGAGCACGACCTCGACCCGGAGGTCCTGAAAAACTATGACGAAAAGCCCCGTCGTTCCATCCTCTACCGCCTGTCGCAGGGCGGCTCCGACCTGCCGGAGAAGATGATGGAGTACATGTTCGAGTACTTCCAGAACATCGCCGCCACGGAAGACCGTGCCGTCATCGTCGGCCGCTGCGCCGGAGAAGCCCTCGAAAACGTCGACTACAACGTGAACGTCTTCGTCACCGCCGAGACCGCCTTCCGCATCCAGAACGTCATGGAGGCCTTCGACCTCTCCTTCGACGAGGCGCGGCTCCGCATCGACGAAGTGGACAAGGCGAGACAGCGGTTCCACGAGACCTACTCGACCAGCCGCTGGCAGACCTTCGAGAACTACGACCTCATCATCAACACGACGAACATCGGCATCGACGGCGCCGTCAAGATGATCCTCGAGTACCTCGAGCTCCGCTTCCCGGACGATCCTCTGGCCGACCCGTACGACTGAATCACGAAATAAAAAACGCTCGGACCGCAAGGTCCGGGCGATTTATTTTGCTCCCATCTTCCAGGCCTCCCGCAGTACTTCGATTGCGGTGTCCCGGAACCGTTCCAGCGGGACCTGTTTGTGGTGGAGCCAGTCGGTCCAGAGGCTGATGGCGCCGGCGGAGACGAACTCGGAGTAGAGGCTTGCCTGGTAGTCGGAATCCCAGCCTTCCCAGTCTTTATAATAATCCATCAGCGCCTGTTTCAGGACGTTCTTGAAGTCGTTCTTCAGGAACATGAAGGTGGTGTCTTTCGAGAGTTTCTCGAAGAACGCCATGTTGTCCATCATGATGACGTTGAGGGAATCATAGAAGTAGATGAAGTCGAAGGGCGCCACATCCTCGGCCCGTTCGAGGACCTCCCCCGCATCGAGTCTCGCCTGGTTCCCGATCCCCCGGCGCTCCGCCTCGGCGAGGATCTCCAGGAGCCGGTCGTGGATCATCTGCTTGAATTCGAGAAAGACGTCCTGCACGGTCTGGTAATGGAGATAGAAAGTCTTGCGGTCGATGTCCGCGGTACGCGCCAGCTCCGAGACCGTGATGTCGTCGATCGCCTTCGTCTGGACGAGCTGGAAAAAGGCGTAATAGATGTTCTTTTTGGTGCGGGCTACTCTGCGGTCCATCGCCAAAGCCTCCTCTTCAGTCTTTGAAAAACACGGGTCAGTTCTGTAAACAGTATAGCATGTTCTTCCACAAAAATCGAGTATTCTGTGGAATATTCCCCACATCTCAGGGAACTGGCAATTGAAGGAGCTCCTTCACAACACTAAGATGAAGTCGTAAGTTTTGTCTGAAAAGACGCGTGTGAGAATGATTTGAAAGGAGAATGTTTCATGAACATCTTTCAGAAACTGACCTACGGTTACTCCATGCTGGCAGACGGCTCCTTCGCGGACGTCTCCGGTCAGGACTTCGTAGATCATCTTTCCATCGGCGCTCCCGGCTGGGTCGGCGCCTGGGTCGCGATCGGCCTCGCGGTCATCTTCGGCCTTCTCGTTTACGTCTTCCCGGTCATCATGACCGAGAACGAGCACATCCAGTGCTACCCGCTGTGGCTCCACTGCTTCTACTGGGCTGCAGACTTCATGGGCATCTGGGTCTTCATCCATGCCTGGGCAAAGTACGACCACTTCCTTCTGTTCCTGCTCCTCGCCATCGGTGAGGCCATCTGGGTCGCGATGGAGACCTACTGTCTGACACGAGCTGTCCAGTACGAGCACTCCATCATCTGGAAGAAAGGCACCTCCACCAAGACCATGGTCGCGGAGATCGTCGTCCTGACCCTCTTCTGCTACCTCTGCCTCAACTTCCTTCGCTTCGAGTGGCACGATGAGACCATGTGGAAGTTCTGGATCTTCACTCAGGTCCTCGTCACCACCGTCCCGGTTTGGGAGATGCGCAAACGCGGCTACAAGTCCGGCAACTGTCTGGCTCTCAGCATCGTCTTCATCTGCGTTGCCCTCGTTTCCTTCAACCCCTGGATCAACATGTGGCTTGCCATCAAGCCGGAGTTCTTCTCCCTGCAGGCGAACCCCTGGTACTATCTGACCGGTCTGTTCTGCCTCGCTTCCGCGATCTACGGCCTGTACCTGTACATCAAGCTTCCTCCGAAAGAAGATGTCATGGGCAGCGGCAAGAAAGCGATCCTCAAATAAGAAGTACATCTCTCATACATACAACTTTAGACTCCTTACAGTCGAAAAACCGACTCCGTCGCAGGACGGGGTCGGTTTTTTATGCTTATTTGGTTTTGCCGGCTGCGGCGAGGCGGGATCAGTCCTCTTTCGCCTTGACCGCGCGGACGGACTTGACCGTGCCTTCCTGCAGGGAGTGGCTCTTGTGGACGACGACTTCCTCGTCGTAGACCGCAAACAGGTCGTCCATTTCGTCCTTGTCCATCTTCGGGGTGACATAGGACACCAGCGGGACCAGAACGAGGCCGACGAGCATGGTGATGGCGCCCGCATTGATGGGAGACGCGATGTAGTGGAAGAACATGTTCATGACCGTGAACAGGACGCCCCAGGCGAAGGACACCCAGACGGAAAGACGGGTGACGTTCTTCGAGTAGAGGCCGTACATGAACGGCGCCAGGAACGCGCCTGCGAGGCCGCCCCAGGAGACACCCATCATCTGGGCGATGAACGCCGGCGGGTTGAACGCCAGTGCGACCGAGATGATGATGAACACGGCGATGAGCGCGCGCATGATGACGAGCTGGGTCTTTTCGCTCATCTCCTGCCAGAAGGTCTTCTTCATGAAGTCGAGGGTCATCGTGGAGCTGGAGGTCAGGACCAGCGAAGACAGGGTCGACATGGAGGCGGACAGGACCAGGACGATGACGATGCCGATGAGGATGTCCGGCAGCGTCGAGAGCATCGACGGGATGATGGCGTCGAACGCGATCGTGCCGTCCGGGTTGTGGACGCCGGGCACGTCGCCGAAGAGTCTGCCGAAACCGCCGAGGAAGTAGCAGCCGCCGGCGACGACGAAGGCGAAGAACGTGGAGATGACCGTACCGGTCTGGACGGATTTCTCATCTTTGATGGCATAGAACTTCTGGACCATCTGCGGGAGGCCCCAGGTACCGAGGGACGTCAGGATGACGACTCCGAGCAGTGCCATCGGGTCCGGGCCGAAAAAGCTCGTGAGAATACCCTGTGCGCCCTGAAGAGCGGGTTTGGCGACGTCGGACGCGTCGATGATGGAGAGTTCCCTCAGCGCGTTCAGGAAGCCGCCCTGGCCGTGCAGGACCGCGGCGATGACCGCTGCGATACCGCCGAGCATGATGATGCCCTGGATGAAGTCATTGAGAGCCGTGGCCATGTAACCGCCGGCGATGACGTAGATGGCGGTCAGGAGCGCCATGATAATGATGACGACGTGGTAGTCGATGCTGAAGGCCATCCCGAAGAGACGGGACAGACCGTTGTAGACACCGGCCGTATACGGGACCAGGAAGACGAACGAGATGATGGAACCGACGACCTGGAGTGCCGTGGAGCCATAGCGCTTGCCGAAGTATTCCGGCATGGTGCGCGCGTCGAGCTTCTGGGTCATGATGCGGGTGCGGCGGCCGAGGATGATCCACGCGAGGAGCGAACCGATGAGGGCATTCCCCAGGCCGATCCAGGTGGACGCGAGGCCGAACTTCCAGCCGAACTGACCGGCGTAACCGACGAACACGACGGATGAGAAATAGGACGTACCGAAGGCGAAGGCCGTGAGCCAGGGGCCGACGGTCCGTCCGCCGAGGACGTAGTCATTGACGTTGGTCGCATGACGTCTGGACCAGAACCCGATGAAGATCATGACACCGAAGAACAGGACCAGAAGGATGATCTTGATTGCCAAACTGTTTTCCTCCAAACTTTCACAAAGTACCGCTTCGGCTCTTGCTTTAGCGGTTTAAACTGTAACGGTTTAAATTATAACGGTTTAAAGGGCAAAATGCAAGAGTCTATTTCCATATATCATTTCACGCCACCTTCCCTGCTCTCCAGAGTCCCCCAAATATGTATTTGCCTATGCTTTTTTCCGGGGAAGGGGAAGCCAAAGAGCGTGGGAGAAAGCCACCTTCCCCTCTCCCCGGACCCCTACCCCTTCCGGCTTTCTCGCCGGCCGGGAGAAACATTCAGCCGGTGCGAGGAGGCGCCGCAGGTCCTGGACCAAGGGGCCATTCGCCCCGACTCCATGGACCTCCGACGAGTTCCGGCGTCATTTACCGCCTATTTTACCGAAATCGGGAAAACAGGCGGTAATTCTCAAAGATCATCTGGGTGGTCTTCTCTTTTTTTACCGCCTAAAATGCCTTAAACAAGAAAGAAGGCGGTAAAATAAAGCACCCAAACAAGAGGTTTTCCGTCTTTTTACCGCCTAATAGTTTGAAATAGAGAAAACAGGCGGTATTTTTGTTTAACCACTCCGAAAAGAGCCCAAATTATTACCGCCTATTTCCGTTAAATCGGGAAAGCAGGCGGTAATTTCGACTTCCAACTCCGAAAAGTACTCCATTACATACCGCCTATTATGCCGAAATTAGGAAAACAGGCGGTAAAACATAGAGGAGCGCGACATATTCCAGTTTGTCGAAGAGAAAAAAGCGGTGCCCCGACCATTCTGTCGGAACACCGCACTCCGATTAGGAGGATCCACATTACAGGTTCCAGTCCCCTACCGCCTT
>JAZOTY010000107.1:0-5326 GCA_045657845.1 Acutalibacteraceae bacterium
CGATCGACAAGGTCATCAAAGAGACCGGCTACGTCCCGAACCAGGTCGCCCACGACCTTCGGACCGGCCGGGTGCGGCAGGTCGGCATCCTCGTGCCGAAGATCCACTCCAAGTCCGTCTCTCAGGTCGTCGAAGGCGCCCACGAGGTGCTTGCGAAGGCCGGCTACATGACGGTCCTCGGCAGCCTCGAACACGCGCCGGAGTCGGTCAGTCAGTACCTTGAGTGGATGCAGGCGTACCACATGGCCGGCGCCATCGTCATGGCGGCGAACGACGCGGACGTGCGCAACGGCACCTACAAAAACTGCTCGATCCCCCTCGTCGTCACCGGCCAGCACTTCAAGGACTACAACTGCGTCTACCACGACGACTGGGGCGCGGCGAAAGACCTCACGAACCTGTTGTTGAAGCGGGGGCGCACCCGCATCGGCTGCATCTCCGGCCCGAAGACCGACCCGGCCGTCGGCATCAACCGCATCGAGGGCGTCAAGGCGGCGCTCTGGGAAGCGGGCTTCACCCCTGCCCCGCCCACCGTTGTCGCGGACTTCCACATGGAGAGCGGCTATGAGGCGATGAAACAGCTCCTCGCCGACCGGCCCGACCTCGACGGCGTCTTCTGCGCCACGGACTCGATGGGCCAGGGCGCGATGATGGCGCTGAAGGAAGCCGGCCGGAAGGTGCCGGAAGACGTTTCCGTCGTCGCGTTCGGCAACGACTGGGCGAACCTGGTCTCGACCCCGCAGCTGACAACGGCGGAGCTCTACCAGACCCAGTGCGGCAGAGACGCCGCGGCCATCCTCCTCGAGATCCTCGAGAAAGGGTCGGACCCGGAGTACACGAGACAGATCAAACTGGGCTACCGGATCGTGGAACGCGGCTCTGTTTGAAAACGAATTCAAAAGGATTTCATAGGCGATTTAGCCAAATTGCAGATGGAATCCTTAGCAATTGTGCAATCTTTACAAACATGCTTTGTAAGGTTTATAGTTATAATGTAATAGGGAACATTGAAATCGGTTTCAATAATCAGTGTTTTCAAGTTTTGAGAGAAGTAAAGGAGATGTGTTTATGGCTCTCGACTACAGAAAGTGTGCGGAGGAGATCGCGGCCCTCATCGGCGGCGGCGAAAACGTAGTATCCGCGGCACACTGTGCTACCCGGCTTCGACTGGTCATTGCCGACAACGACAAAGTCCAGACCGAGAAGCTGGAAGAAGTAGAAGGCGTCCAGGGACTGTTTGAGTCCAACGGACAGCTTCAGCTCATCATCGGCACCGGCACCGTCAACAAAGTGTACGATGAATTCCTGTCGGTCACCGGCGCTTCCGCCGCGACCAAGGAAGACGTCAAGGCGGCAGCCGCTTCCAAGATGCCCATCTGGAAGAAGATGCTGAAATCCCTCGGCGACGTCTTCGTCCCCATCCTTCCCGCCATCGTTGCTTCCGGTCTTATGATGGGTCTTGTCGAGTTCCTCGGCAAAGCCATCCCCGCATTCAACGATTCCGCCTGGTTCCAGTTCCTGGACACCGTATCCAACACCGCATTCACCTTCCTGCCCGCGCTCGTCGCCATTTCCGCGGCCCGCGTCTTCGGCGGAAACCTGTTCCTGGGCGCCGTCATCGGTATGCTCATGATCCACCCCGGCCTCGTCAACGCGTGGAACATCGCGGATGGCTATGACACCTGGCTGCTCTTCGGTAACCTGAAGATCCTCGGCTGGAACGTCTTCTCCATCCCTGCCCACGGTTACCAGGGCCACGTCATCCCGGTCATCATCGCCGTCTGGCTCATGTCCCAGCTCGAGAAATGGCTGCACAAGCACGTACCTGAGACATTCGACCTCTTCGTGGTGCCGCTGACCACGGTCCTCTGCACCGCGTTCATCACCCTCACGGTCATCGGTCCGGTCTTCGCTCTCGTCGAGACCTGGATCCTCGCCTTCGCGAAATGGCTCATCACCGTCGGCTACGGCATCGGCGCATTCCTCATGGGCGCCATCTACCCGGTCACCGTCGTCTTTGGTCTTCACCATATGTACAACATCATCGAAGCAGGTATGCTTGGTGAAACCGGCCTCAACATCTGGATGCCCATCGCCTCCGCTGCCAACTTCGCGCAGTTCGGCGCCTGTCTTGCCGTTGCGGTCAAGACCCATAAGAAGAAGACCCGCGCGGTCGCTCTTCCGTCCTCTCTTTCCGCATCTCTCGGCATCACCGAGCCGGCCATCTTCGGTATCAACTTCCGGTTCATGAAACCCTTCGTCTGCGGTATGATCGGCGGCGCCTGCGGAGCGCTCTTCGCGTCCCTGTACGGCACCCTCACCGGCAATACCCTCGGCGCCACCGCTTACGGTGTCACCGGTATCCCGGGTTATCTGACCATCAACCATCCGCTGGTTTATACCATTGAACTGCTCATCGCGGCCGGCGTTGCCTTCCTCCTGACCACCGTCATCTGGAAAGAGGGCGCCATCTCCAAGAAAGAGCAGAAAGCGCTCGATGAGATGGCCGCTCAGGCCCCTCAGACCGAGCTTCCCGTCATCACCTGTGAAGCGGGCGACATCAACGCTCCCGTCAAGGGCAACGCGGTCCCCTACACCGAGATCCCCGATCCGACCTTCGCGTCCGGCATCCTCGGCACCGGCGTCGGCATCAACCCCGTCGGCGAGACCGTCTTCGCTCCGTATGACGGCACCATTTCTTCCGTCGCAGACTCCAAGCACGCCATCGGCATCACCGGTGCGGGCGAGATGGAACTGCTCATCCACGTCGGCGTCGACACCGTCGAAATGAACGGTGACGGCTTCGAGTGCCTCGTCAAGACCGGCGACGAAGTCAAGGCCGGCCAGCCCCTCATGAAGTTCGACCGCGCGAAGATCGCCGCAGCCGGACACCCCGACATGGTCGTCGTTCTCCTCACGAATGCAGACGACTATGACTCCGTCGATATCCATCCGGACGCCGAGCAGGAAGGCGACGCCGTCGCTGCCCCCGCCGAAGCGCCCGCCATGGCGTAATACGAACCACCGACCCATCATTTTAGGAGGTTATTTCTCATGAAACAGTTCAGCTACACCATCACCGATCCCATCGGCATCCACGCCCGTCCGGCCGGCATGCTGGCTCAGCTCGCAAAATCTTTCGCTGACACCGTCGTCACCTTCACCAAGGGCGACCAGACCGTCAAAGCCACCCAGCTCATGAAGCTCATGAACCTCGGCGTCAAAGCCGGTGACGAAGTCACCATCGGCGTCGAAGGCGGCGACGAAGACGCTGCTCTCGCGGCTCTTGAAGCATTCATGAAAGAGAATCTGTAAATCGCCCCAGAAAAGGAGGCAACCCTATGATTTTATTACAGGGAAAAGGCGTTTCCAAAGGCATTGCGGAAGGCCCTCTCTATTTCCTTCAGAAACCGGACACCACCATCGTGAAAGAGACCGGTAAGGACATCGAGGCCGAGAAAGCGCGCATCGCCGAAGCGAAGGAGAAATCCGCCGCTCAGCTGTTTGCCCTCGCGGAAAAATGCCGTGAAGAGGCCGGTGACGACGCCGCGTTCGTCTTCGAGACCCACGCCATGTTCCTCGACGATGACGACTATGTCGAAGGCATCAACGACTGCCTTGAGTCCGAACAGTGCAACGCCGAATACGCCGTTCGCACCGCCGGCGACACCTTCGCCGCCATGTTCGCCGCCATGGACGACGCCTACATGAGCGCCCGTGCCGCGGACATCAAAGACATCACCCAGAGACTGCTCAACAACCTGATGGGCATCGTGGAGGGCGGCATCGACTCCGACGTCCCCGTCATCCTCTGCGCAGACGACCTCGCGCCGTCCGAGACCCTTCAGCTCGACAAGTCTCTCATCCTGGGCTTCGCGCTCCAGGGCGGTTCGGGCACGTCCCACACCGCCATCCTCGCCCGCACCATGGGCATCCCCGCCATCTGCGGTCTGGGCGATGCACTGACGGACGAGTACAACGGCCGTGAAGGCTGGATCGACGCCGAGACCGGCGAGATCATCCTCGACCCCGACGAGATCACCCTGAAAGGCCTGGAACTGAAGGCCAAGAAACAGGCGGAACTCAAAGAGCTCATGCAGACCATGATCGGTCAGGAAGACGTCACGCTCGACGGCAAGAAGATCAAGCTGTACTGCAACATCGGCTCCCCCGAAGACGTCGCCGCCGTCAAGGCCAACGACGGCCAGGGCATCGGCCTCTTCCGTTCCGAGTTCCTGTACCTCGCCACGGACGATTATCCAACCGAAGACGCCCAGTTCGAAGCCTACAAAGCCGTGGCGGAAGCCATGGAAGGCAAGCGCGTCATCATCCGGACCCTTGACATCGGCGCCGACAAGCAGGTCGACTACTTCGAGATGAAACCCGAAGAGAACCCGGCCCTCGGCGTCCGCGCCATCCGGATCTGCCTCAACAGACCCGAAGTCTTCCGGACCCAGCTCCGCGCTCTTTACCGCGCATCCGCTTACGGTAAAGTCGCCATCATGTTCCCGATGATCACATCCGTCTGGGAAGTCAAAGAATGTAAGAGAGCCTGCCAGGCTGTCATGAAAGAACTCGACGAAGAGGGCATCCCCTACAATGCGGACACCGAGCTCGGCATCATGATCGAGACCCCCGCTTCCGTCTTCATGGCGAGAGACCTCGCGAAAGAAGTCGACTTCTTCTCCGTCGGCACGAACGACCTCACCCAGTACACGCTGGCGTGCGACCGTCAGGCCAACGACCTCGGCAAGTTCTTCGACCCGCATCATCCGGCCGTCCTTCGCGCACTGAAGCAGGCTGCTGACTCGGCACACGCGGAAGGCATCTGGATCGGCATCTGCGGCGAACTCGGCGCAGACACCGAACTCCTCCCGACCTTCCTTGCCATCGGTATCGACGAACTGTCGGTCTCCCCGGCTTCCGTCCTGCCGCTGCGCGCCGAGATCCGCAAAGCGAACGCCGCCACTTGCGACCTCAAAGCGCTGGAAGGCGAATTCGCGGAATAAGCGAAACGCTATACTATTAATAAAAGGACCTCTCTTCGGAGAGGTCCTTTTTCGTATTATTCTGTTTGTCGGGCGCTCAGTCTTTGCGGGACTGCCACCCGCGGTGATATCCGCGTTCCAGCAGAGCTGTCCGCGTATTCTGGTGCCACGGCTCTTCGGCGCCGTCAAGGGCGCACCCGTGCGCCACGTCCGCGTGGCAATGCCCTGTGACTGCACCTCCGCCCCGCGGCATGGGGCAAACAACAGGCCAAAGGGGCACTCCGGCCCTTCGGCCTGCAAGGAGAAGTGTTCAGCCGGTGCGAGGAGGCGCCGCAGGT
>JAZOTY010000108.1:0-3886 GCA_045657845.1 Acutalibacteraceae bacterium
CTTCTCGAAGAGCAGGATCGGTTTCTGCGGCCCGGTCAGGAGTTCCTCCTGGCCGTCGAGGACGACGCATTCCCGCTTCACGACGCCGACGTCTTTCAGCATGACTGCGAAGGGCTTGAACGGCCGGTCCTTGAGTTCCCGCAGCCGGGCGACGGCCGCTTCGTTCGTGGCGTCGCAGCACAGGTGGAACCCGCCGATGCCCTTGATGGCGACGATGCCGCCGTCCCGGATGACGCTCCTCGTCTTGAAGAGGGCGTCGTTGCGGCGAAGTGTCTCGCCGTCCCGATCGTACGCGAGGTACAGCTCCGGGCCGCAGTCATTGCAGCAGACGGGCTGGGCGTGGTACCGCCGGGTCTTCGGGCTCGTGTACTCCGCCTCGCAGTCCGGGCACATCGGGAACTCCGCCATGGAGGTCCGCACCCGGTCGTAAGGCATGGAGTCGAGGATGGTGAGCCGGGGCCCGCAGGCCGTGCAGTTGATGAACGGGTGCAGGTAGCGCCGGTCCGAGGGGTCGAACAGTTCTTTCTCGCACTTCGGACACGTCGCGATGTCCGGGGACACGAAGATGTCGCCCCGTACCTTTTCGCTCTGGATGATCCGGAACGGTTTGTCGGTCAGGGCTTCGGCCCCTTCCGACGTGTCGACCGCGGTCCCGTCGGCGAACTGTTCTTTTATGATCTGATCGAACTCCGCGGAGCCGATCTCTGTTGTCTCTACTTTCAAAATGCTGGAGCGCTCGGGGGCGTCGCCGGTCAATCGCCGCTCGAAGTCGGAGACCTGCGCCTCCGTACCACCGACGAAGATCTCGACGTACGGCCCCTTGTTGCAGACGCTCCCGCGGACGCCGCTCTGTTCGGCGATCAGCGCGATGAACGGCCGGAAGCCGACACCCTGAACGATGCCGAAGATATGCAGTTTATGACAAACGCGGTTCATGATGTCAGCTCCTTTCATAAGGATTTGCTTTGGCTTGGGCTTTCCACCTTGTTGTCTCGGGGAGGAGAAAGACGGCCGCAGAGACGCTTGGGGGAAAGGCGAGGGAGCGGAACGCACTGCTCGCCGCGCGGTTCGGGATGGCAAGTGGATCGGCGGCCTCTTTCGACGGAACCCATCGAAAGACCAAGCCAATCACCCTAACAAAGCTGCTTCTTCCCGCGCCTCGTGCGCTTCGCCGCTGACCGAGTACTGCGGCAGGGGGAGGAACAGGCCCTTCCACCATTTGAGCGCCATCTGATACATCGGGTCGCCGAGGATGACGTTGAAGTTCCCGTTTTTGACGAAGTCGAGGAACTCGTCTTCGCCGGTGAACTTCCGGTCCTGAGGCTCCGCCAGTTCCGGGTCGAGCTCGAAAAACGTGCCGACCGTCGTCTGGAAGGGGAGGATCTCGCGGATCTGGTTGCCGACCATCTGCTGGTGAAGGACCAGGACATTCGCCTCGCTCGGCAGCATGATGTCGGTGATGGCGCGGAAGATGCCGCCAAGGACCTCGTTCCCGATCCGGTATTCCGCCTCAAAGGGGATGCCGTAGTGTTTTTCGAGATACCGGGCAGCCTTCAGTCCGGAGGGACTGATGACCACGTGCCGGTCGGCGGTGAAGAGGGTCAGAAGGTCGAAGAGTCCTCCGTCCATGCCGAAGGTCTTGACAGTGGCGCCGGTATAGACCTCCGAGATCCGCTCTCTCTGCCGTTCCGCGCCGTCCAGTCCGAGCAGGTCCAGAGGCGTGGCGCCGAGGGCGCCGACCGTGTGGACGCGGAACCAGTCCCGCTCGGGCGGCTCGTCCCGCAGCTTTTTGCAGAATTCGGAGGGCTTCGGGAGGCCTTCCGCTTCAAAGATGGAATCGAACGTCCCGTTCTCCAGCGCTTTGATGAGGGTCATATAAGTGAGCTCCGCGCCCTTGTCGTAGTACTCCATGCCGTACGTCTCGATGGCCAGGGTCGGGAGACCGAACTTCTTCTCGCACATGCGGGCGAGAGCTTTGAGGTCGGTGCCCACGACGGCCGGGACCGGGGTCCCGATGAGGGCGATGAAGTTCGCGTTCCCGACCGCCTCCACGGCGCCGCCGACTTTGTCGATGGTCCGTTCATCGCGGCCGAGGATGGCGTCCAGGTCCCGGATGCCCGCCGAGTACACGGCACTCTGCTTGTGCCCCCACCGCGGCTCGTCAAAGCCGCAGATGTTGCCCGCGCAGCCGCCTGCGTCCAGGATGACGATGATGCCGCCGAGCTCGTAGAGCACGGCCACGGCGCCGGACTGGTCCGGGGAAAAGGGGCTTAAGTATCGGAAAAGGCCTTTCATTTAGTCGACCTCCTTGTCTTCTGTCTCAGACAGCGCGGCGTCGATCGCCCCGAGCAGTCCCTCCACGGCGGTGTAGCCGAAGGGCTGCTTCTCGGAGTTCCAGAGCACGTGTTTCGCGTTCGGGCAGTAGACCGCGGCGTCCTTGCCGATGGTCAGGTCCACGTCCTCCTCTTCATAGTGCACCATGGAGGGCGAGATGCCGGTGTACACGCGGGTCTCGGGGCTCACTTCCGCGAGCTGCTTCAAGAACGGGAAGTCGTACTCCGTGAGGTTCGAGAAGATGCTCGGCACGCGGAGGCCCATGCGGCACAGGAAGGCCGCGAGTTCGTAGGGGTTCGCGTTGCACATCTCGCCGATGGCGACCGAGGTCCCTTTGAACTGTTCCGCGAAGGCATTTTGTCTGGCGATACACCGCTCGTACATCGCCTCATCGTCCATGGTCACGCCGACGGCGGACCCGAAGAGGCGGTACTGGTTGTGGATGCGGTCCGGGTCGTAGAGCCGGTGCAGTTCGAGGAAGGGCATGCCGAGCCGTTTCTGCAGAGTCCCGGCGGCATACACGGACTCCGGATGGAGCACGATGTTGAAGTTCGCTTTGCCCATCTCGTAGTAGTCGTCGAGGGTCTTCATGGCGGAGATCTGGTTGACGGTCCGGATGCCCGCGCCCTTCAGCAGGGAAAGGAGGTCCGAGTCGGGGTCCAGTTCCGAGAAGAACCCGAGCAGGTTCACGGCGCGCGGGTCGACCGACGGCCGCTCAAGCAGAGAATAGAGCGTCTCGCGGATGGCCACCATCGGAGGCTTCTTGCCCTCGCGCTCGATGGCGTACATGTAGCTCGGGACGACGAGGACGTCGTTCTCCGCCTCGGCCTTCCGGCAGATGCGGGGCAGGTCCGTGCCGAGGAGCGCGTCGACGCAGGTGATGCAGATGACGATGGCCTTCGGCTTCGGGTCCGCGACCTCCATGATCTCACGGATGGCCTCCGGGATGAGGTTCAGATGCCGGCCGGTGACGAGGTCGGTCTCGGTCATCGGGAGGTAGAACATGCGGTCCGCGTAGCCCTCTTCGGTGCTCATGACCGTGGAGTTCCGCCCGCAGGCGTTCGGCGCCACGAGTAGCATGGCCGACTCCGGCAGCACGAGGGCGGCGCGCTTGACGCCGAACCCCACCGCGCCGGGGGAGTTGTAGAAGAGCGTTGCCGGCGAACTGTAAATGAGATGACACGCCGGGATGAACTCCTCCGGAATGTGTTCCGCCCCAAGAGTCACAAGCTCTTTCACGGAAATCGAAAATGGTTTCAAGAGAAACCTCCTTTATGATTACAGAAATTTTCGTGGGAAAAGTTTGCCGAAGCAAGAATAGAGCTTTGCGGGGTACGCCGAAGGCGTTATTGATTCCCCCGTACAGCCTTCGCAACGCGACCTTCGCCTCGAGACGAAGCTTTTGCAGCAAATTTCTCAAACCATACTCAAAGGAGATTTCCATATGGAAACCAATTTTGTGTCCGTAGAAGAACTGAAATTTGACGAGAAAGGCCTGATCCCCGCCGTCGTGGTCGACAGCGAGTCGAAGAAGGTCCTGACCGTCGCATAC
>JAZOTY010000109.1:0-5430 GCA_045657845.1 Acutalibacteraceae bacterium
TGGCTTCGATGTCCACATGGAACATTTAGGGCAGTACACTGCCGGTATCCGAAATATGAATATTTACGGGCTGCTCGGCATTGTCAGGATCCCGGTTCCGTTCGACTCGGTCTTCCACGTGCTGGTCCTTCCGAAGATCCACGAGGAAGAAGAAGCGCTTTCTGCAGAAAGCCTCACCGACAGTCCGGATGCGTCCAGCTTCATGGAAAACGACGGCTTCGATTACACCGGAGTCCGTGAGTACGCAATGGGCGATTCCATGAAGAAGATCCACTGGAAGCTGTCTGCTCACTCGAACGACTACATGACGAAGATCAATGAAGTCGGTCTCAAGAGTGACCTTGCCGTCATCATCGACATGGCGGCCGACAAATACCCGACGGAACAGCTCCTCAGCATCAATGACGGCATCGTCGAGACCGCCGCGTCTCTCTTGCTGACGGCGGAGAAACGGGACATCGAATGTGTCCTGCTCTATCCGGATAAAGAAAAACAGGTCCGGGCACTGTTCCCGAAGACGCAGCAGGATTATGCGGAACTCATCCGAAGAATGGTTCCCATCACTCCAAACCCGCCGAACGGTTTCCTGGATGCACAGGAGATCCTGACGCAGGAGATGGCAGGGACCAACAAGCGGGCTAACCTTCTGGTGGTCACCTCCCGTGTGTCCGACGGCCTGCTGGATACCCTCACGACCATTCGCGGACAGCAGCGCAACCCGCTTCTGTTCTGCGTGATGCCGACCAATGTGACCGCCAATGAGCGGAAAGAGATGCAGGCGCGGTTCCTCGGTCTCGATGACGTCGGCATTCCATACCGTGTTCTTACCGCTGCGGACGCAGAGAGGAGGG
This sequence comes from Acutalibacteraceae bacterium, assembly GCA_045657845.1. GTDB lineage: Bacteria > Bacillota > Clostridia > Oscillospirales > Acutalibacteraceae > RUG420. Next base: position 852 of record JAZOTY010000109.1, read on the forward strand.
ATGAGGTATGAGGCAATATGTCAGACTCCATGCCTGGGATTTCATTTTGACGGTGCTCATCGCCATCGGTATGCATCTCAATACGTTCTCGGCATTTATGATCCGCGAGTCGTACATGACGAATTATCTGCTGGTCGCGGTTGTCACGACCCTTGTAATGGCGGTGATGTTCGTCATCGGCTATAACAAACGCAACACCATCATCGGTGGCGCGGGATGGGCGGTATTCCTTATCGGATGGATCATTTACCTTCGAGCAAATGACCTCATCAACCTTGAAGATGGGGCCGACGAAACGATCCCTGCGTTCTGGTCGATCGTACTCTTCGGCTCGGCACTGATCTACCTGCTGACCCGAAGCAGAAAGATCCTGTTCGGAGCGGTGCCGATCGGACTGCTGTTCTGTGCAGCCTTCAAATTCCTGGAATACCCGGTCTCCGTACCCGGACTCTTCATTCTGATCATCGCGGTCATTCTCGAGATCCTTTACCTCGTGTACAAGGACTCGCTTTTGACGGCGGATTACGGGAACTATACGATCCGTCATTTTCTGGAGCAGAGCATCGCCATCGTCGCGGTCGTTGTGATGCTCTCGAGCGGTGTCTTTTATGGCATCGTCAAACCGCTGGACCCGCCGACCCGAGACCTCAAACTCATCACGAAACTGATGTCTTTCGACATTCTGGAACTGCTCGGAGTAGCTTCGACACAAGAGGTCAAAGACCCGAACCAGGGTGAGGAAGACCAGGATGAGGAAGAACCTCCCGAGGAAAAGGAAGAGGAAAAGGACGACGAAGAAAACGAACAGAACGAAGAGGAAAACAAGCAGGAGTCAGACGAAAAAATCAGTGCTCAGACGATGTCCTACAACGAGAAGGATTATACGGTTTACTGGGTCACAGCGCTCATCATCCTGCTGCTGGCAGCTCCGTTTGTTATCAAATACGTTCTGCGTTCGCGCCGGCGTCGACGTCTGAATGGCCTCGACGCTTCCAATCAGGCCGCCTTTGTCTACGACTTTTTCCTGGACCGCCTGAAGAAACTCGGTGTTGGGAAAGCAGACAGTCAGACGATCCTCGAGTATGCGGAGCAACAGGAAGGTGTCCTCGAAAACTTCACTGCTGAGGATGGAACGACATTCGAAGAGATGACAGAGCTATACAACTATCATCTCTACAGCAAGCTTCCGATCAAAACGGAAGATGCTGCCAAGTTTGTGGCGATGTACGACAGCTTCTATAAAAATGCGAAGGCGTTTGTTGGAACCTGGAGGTATATCCATAAATTCTGGGTCTTGTAGGACCTGATTTTCAAGGGAATTCACTCATTGTCGAGATGAGTTTGTTCTGAGATAGAAATTCAAAAATCATAAGGAGGATAACAATGAACACCAAAACAAACCGCAGACCTCTTGCTCGGCTGATGGCTGTCCTGATGGCTCTGGCAATGGTCGTCTCTGTTGTTTTCATGAATGTTTCTGCAGAAAAGGCAAACTTTACTGCTCCGACACATCCCATGAATATCAACGGTGACCTGATCACTGTCGCCGCTCACTCTCAGGGCTACATCACCCCCGAAGTCCTGGGTCTCACAAACACCACATCCCGGTCGATGGAGCTCCCCGCCAATGAAGACGGCTCCGTTGGGATGACTTATGCAAACGCACAGAAAATGGCAGTGCTGGGTGTCTTTGGCTCTGATATCAACGAGAACCCGAACCCCTATCTGTACAACTATTTCTACAATACTTATGTTGCCGCCAATGGGGGCACTCCCGCGGCATTCGGAACCTACACGCTTTCCAAAGATGTCGGCGGCGGCCCGCCCAGCGCAGCAGCATCCGGTGGCTATTCCAAATATGGCATCACGGTCCCTGCATCCCTTTATGCAGAGTCTGACATCCTTCTTGGCGTTGCGCCTGTTGACGTCCAGGCCGGCACAACGGGTTACACCAATGCCCTGAAAGCTTATAATGATGCCAAAAAAGCGACAGATCCTTCGGTCACGGAAGACTATAATCCTTATCAGATCCAGTACGAGATGAGTCATGTTTACAGCTTCCTTCAGACGCTTTACGATCTGTCTGATGTCGTCGATGAGATCAAGGCGAACAACAGTTCCAAGCAAACCCGTTATGAAGATCCTCAGATCATTTCGGGCGACGTTGAGAAATACGTCAAGGGTCTGGAAGCATACGTTGTCAAACAGCTGAAGAAGGACAATGCAAAACCGCTGACCGTTGCTGTTATCGATACCGCATATACCGATACCTTGAAGCAGGCCGGTACGATCAAAGCTGGGGAATATGTCGCGAACGACAAGACCTGTTCGACTCAGCAGACAACTGCGTTCAGCCGTGTTGGTGAATTCGTTGCAGATACGGCAACCAATATCATCGATGCCCTGCCGACCAAACCGGCTCGTCAGAGCGGCGAATCTGCCAACAGCTTTGCAAACGAATACTACGTGGTGACGGCCGATCAGCTCGCACAGTATGCAGATGTCGTTCTGTTCTGCGATGTTCTGTCCTCTGTTCCGGAGAACCAGGGCAACAGCAAAGTCGACAATTTCAAACAGGATGTTGCCTCAAACTGCACGACGGCTGCTCTTCGCAATAAAGTATCTGACATCGAAATGATGTCCTCTGCATTCGACTGCGTCGGTTCCATCGGTGCCAACTCTGTCGAGAACCTGCTTGGTATGGCATACTATACCGCTTACCTTTATCCGCAGTACCTCAACCAGTTTGACGTTGCGGCATACTGGTATCAGAATTTCTATCATGTCTCAGATCTCAACAAACTCAAGTCCGTCATGGCTTCTAACTTCGCGACCTCTTCGGTTCAGGACGCATATGCTAAACAGTACAGCGCTGCCAATCTGAACTATGATGAACAGGCTGTTGAAGATAAGATCGTCGAAGGGATGAACTACTACGAAGACAATAAGGATGAATTCAAAGACAAACTGATCTATCAGAACGGTAAGACCGGCGAAAACACCGGTTGGGTCATCGATTGGGAAAAAGGCATTGGTGCCGGCAGGCGTCAGAAAGACGAGCCCACTCCCGTCGATCCGACTCCTGTCGTGAAGCAGAACGGTCTTGCAGACTCTGCTGACAAGGACGGCAACTGGTGGTACTACACCGACGGCAAGATCGATACCAGCCACAACGGCGTCGACCAGAACAAGTACGGCTGGTGGAGAGTCGAAAACGGCAAGGTCAACTTCAATGCCCAGAGCATCTATCAGAACCAGTTCGGCTGGTGGAAGACCACCAACGGTAAGGTCACCTTCAAAGAAGAAGGCGTCTTCCAGAACGGTTTCGGCTGGTGGAGAGTCAAAGACTCCAAGGTCGACTTCAACGCTCAGAGCATCTACCAGAACAAGTTTGGCTGGTGGAAGACCACGAACGGTAAAGTCACCTTCAAGGAGAACGGCCTCTTCTCGAACCAGTACGGTACCTGGAAGGTCGAGAACTCCAAGGTCAACTTCAACTTCAACGGCAAGTATCAGGGCAAGACCATCAAGAATGGTAAAGTCGTCTGATCAAACGTTGTAACGTTCTGACGTAACACGAACACAGAGCCGGGCGGGTTTGCCCGTCCGGCTCATTTTCAAAGAAGGGTGAAACAGATGGCACTCATCGACTGGCGCGAACTGGAGAAGTACACCGGCTGGGCACAGGCCACCTCGGATGAGGCGGCGCAGTCCTGGGACAAGGGCGCGGACGGATGGCAGCTTCGCATCGATTTTGAAAAGAACTTCACACAGGCGCAGGTGGATGCCTGTACCAGAGTGAACAAAGACACGACGGTCCTCGACGCGTGCTGTGGCACCGGCCGGACAACGATTCCCTTTGCGCAAAAGGCAAAGAAAGTGTACGCGCTGGATGGGGGAGAACATATGCTGGAACACTGCGCACGCAATGCTGCAGCATGTGGGCTGGACAACGTCGAGATCGTCAAAGTGGACAACTGGCACACCTGCGAGCCGGGCAGAGAGATCCCGGTGGCAGACATCGCGGTTTCCGTCATCGGACCTCCCCAGGCGGACATCGTCAAGTTCAGCCGCTGCGCCACGCAGTACTGTTATTTTTTGTCCTTTACGAAGGACCCCTATCGCTTTGTCATGAAAGACCTGTTTGAAGGGTGTAACTCTGAGTGGGAACAGCGCGCAAAGGAAGTCCTTCCGGGAGGACCCGGCGGACGTCCCGGCCGCGGCGGCATGCCGCCCGCCAAAGCGTTCGGCGGAGTCCCGCTGGATCAGCTCGTGGGCTGTCCGGGTCGGGCAAACCCCGTGAACCTCAGCATCCAGTTCAACATCCTTTACAACCTCGGCCCGTTCCCGACCATCACGTACGCGGACGGCGCCTGGGAACACACCGCAGCCACGAAAGAGGAAGTCTACGACTACCTGCGCAACCTCGGCCATGTGGACGAGGACCGGGAGGAGATCTTCCGCGCCAACGTGGACAAGCGGTTGAGGCAGACCGAAGAAGGCCTGTGGCGATATGCGTATGAAAGCCAGATGTACGTCCTCGGCTGGGACCCCAATGAACTCGACTGGGAGTACATCG
>JAZOTY010000110.1:0-5111 GCA_045657845.1 Acutalibacteraceae bacterium
ACGCCACCACGATCGCCAAGATCGCCGGCGTCATCACCTGCAACTGGAGAGGCATCCACCTCGAGACCATCCCGCAGTTCAACTATGAGCACAGACGGGACATGAAGAACGACGGTCTCGTCACCGTTTCCGGCCAGTCCGCTCCTGCCGACAAACCGCAGACCGACTGGACCGTCGGCACGGAGATCGAGAAGGGCATCTGGTACAACATGCCGGTCGAAGGCGACAAGGACCACATCTCCTGGATGGGCATCGGTCAGCCGAAAGACGCGTACTTCAACTATTTCGATGAGATGCTCGACGGTTTCCGCCGCCTCAAATAAACGCATAAAAACAAGGCCTTCCGAAACGGAAGGCCTTTTCTTTTTGGCGATTTACGGACGTCAGTTGTTGACGTCTCTCTTGGCAAAGAACTCATGCTTCGCGATGGGCAGCGCTTTTCCGAAACCGAAGACCGGTAACAGGAAGTAGACGTTGATCGCCCGCTTGGCAAGCTGCGCCGGAAGGGACGGCAGCTGGAGCATGAAGAGGTTTTCGAGGCCGGCGTAGGCGATGCCTTTCTTGGCGCCGAGCGAGATCATGCAGCCGTGCATGGCCGGCTTGTAGATGCGGCTGGCCTCTTTGCCGGTGATGAGGTCGGCGATGTTGTCCGCCGCGAGGACCGAGGACTGCTCGGTGTTTTCGACCATCTGGGGGACCGGGTTGCTCTTGCCCTTGGGGACAAAGTACATGTTGTCGCCGATGACGAAGACGTTCGGGTCGGAGGTCTGCAGGGTATCCTGATTGACGATGCGGTTGTTGCGCGCGTCGAGTTTTTCGGCTGCCTTGCAGGTGATCTCCTCGGACGTGATGCCGGCGCTCCAGACGACCGTGCAGGACGGGACCGTGACGGTCTTGTCGATCTGGTCATAGACGAGGGCGTCCGGTTTGACTTCCACGACTTTCGCGTTCATCTCGAGGTCCACGCCGAGGTCTTTGAGGATGCAGGAGCAGGTCGTCGAGAGCTTGTTCGGCAGGTTCGGGATGGGGCGGGCAGCTGCGTCGATGCAGAGGACTCTGGTAAGGCCCTGGGGCAGCTTGTACTTGACGCACATCATCGGGATGTACTCGGCAAGTTCGCCCGCCAGCTCGACACCGGTGAGACCGGCGCCGACGACACAGAAGGTGAGGAGCTTTTTCTGCTCTTCTTCGTTCGTGAGTTCCGCCGCTTTTTCGAAGCACTTCGTGATATGTGCTTTCAGAGCGATGGCGTCGTCATAGCCCCAGAAGGGAAGGGCATTCTCCTCCGCGCTCTTGATGCCGAAGAAGTTCGGTCTCGAACCGGCGGAGATGACCAGGTAGTCGTAGGTGTAGTCGTTGACGCTGCCCTTGACGACTTTGTTCTTGAAGTCGATGTCAGTGACTTCATCCTGGAAGAAGCTGACGTTGGGGGAGTCCGCAAACGTCTCTGACAGGTCGTACTTGAAGGCTTCCGGTTTTCCCCGACCGGTGGCCAGCGCGTGGATCTCGGGCCGCATGGTGAAATACGGGTTCTTGTCGATGAGCGTGATGCTGATGTTCTTGAGACGCGCGGTCCTTTTTTCAAGACGCTGCGCACAGAGAATACCGGAAAAACCGGCGCCAACGATGACAATGTTCTTCTGTTTGAAACTCTGCCTCATTTTTGTTTCCTCCCAATTGTTAGTGAATAAAAAACTCCGGCCTTACCAAGACCGGAGCGGTAGTCCAAAAACTTATGATCAGCGCCGTGCGTTCTCCGGGAAACTGTTTTTGTAGATCTCGAGGAAACGGCCCCATTCTTTGAGACGTTTCTTCTGGAGGTCTGTCAACTCGTCGTTCGTGTCGCACTTCTTCGCGGCGTCGATGTACGCCATGTAGAAGGTCTTGGAACTGTGTTTCAGGTGGAGTTTGTGATCTCCGGCTTTGCGGCCTTCTTTATACTCTTTCTTAGCGGCTTTCCACGCCTTCTTCGGGTTCATGAAGACAGGGTCGCCATACTGGTTGACACCGAGGGCATAGGCTTCGGTGGTCTCCGGGTTGGAGGCGAACTGCTCGAGGGTCTTGGTAGAGACTTTGTCGCTTTCCATATCCTCCATGGTGTAAGCGGCTACCGCAGCGAGCTCTTTCGGGGGCTTGTAGTACTTGCGCAGGCCCACGAACCAGATGACCGCCATGAGCGCGATGTTCAGGATGATGGCAAGGACGAGTCCGATGGCAACACCCTTGGCGATTTTACCGACTTTACTCATTTCATTTCCCTCACTTCTCGTGAAAATTGAAACATTATTCTTTGTTATTCTAACATAGAACAGAAAAAAGAAAAAGCGGATTTTCAAAATTACTCCGGCTGTAGTATAATCAGAGAAGAACGTTTGTTTGCATCCGGAAAGGAGGTGACCGCTGTGGCGATGTACGGCGACAAGCCCAAAGACCGCATCATACTGCACTGTGACTGCAACAACTTCTTTGCGTCGGTGGAGGAGACCCTGCGCCCGGAACTTAGGGAAGTGCCCATGGCGGTCGCCGGAGACCCGGAGAGCCGCCACGGCATCATCGTGGCGAAAAACCAGAAGGCAAAGGCCTTCGGGGTGCAGACTGCCGAGACCATCTGGCAGGCGAAAAAGAAGTGCCCGGACCTCGTCTGTGTGCCGTCGCACCACCGTCTGTACCATGAGTTTTACGAGAAGATCAACGCCATCTATCTCGAGTATACCGACCTTGTTGAACCGTTCAGCGTGGACGAGTCGTACCTCGATGTCACGAACTCCATCCACCTCTTCAAGATGACGCCGAAAGAGCTCGCAGACCACCTGAGAGCGCGCATCAAGGAGGAACTGGACATCACCATTTCGGTGGGCGTCTCATTCTGCAAAGTGTTCGCGAAACTGGGGTCGGACTATAAGAAACCGAATGCCACGACGGTCATCATGCGGGAGGACGTCGAACGCATCGTGTACCCGCTGCCGGTGTCGTCGCTCATCTTCGTTGGAAAGCGGTCGGTGGAGGTCCTGGAAGAGTACCACATCCGCACCTGCGGAGACCTCGTCCAGTACGATCGGCAGACCCTGCACCGCATCCTCGGAAAGTCCGGAGACACGCTCTACGAGTACATCCACGGCCTCGAGAACAGCCGGGTCCACTCGTGGTACGAGAAGCGGGAACCGAAGTCGATCGGCAACAGCATGACCTTCAGCCACAACCTCGTCGGAGAGGCCGAACTGAAGGCCGGCATCTCGGCTCTGTGCGACTCGGTCGCCGGTCGTTTACGCCACGCCGGCAAGAAGTGCCGGACCGTGCAGATCGGCATCCGCAACCCCGACTTCGTCACCATCCAGCGCCAGACGACCATCGACGTTCCGACCATGCTGAAGTCAGACCTTGTTCGCATCTCCATGCAGCTGCTGCGCGACAACTGGAACATGGACGACCCGGTCCGGCTGCTCTCGGTCACCGGTTCCGAACTGGTGAATGCCGACGAGGAGACGCCGGTCCAATTGTCACTGTTCGGAGAAGAAGCGAAAGGTCCCGAACAGGTCAAGGACCCGGACAAACAGGAGAAGATCGAATCCACCATCGACGAACTCCGCGAGAAGTTTGGAAAGGGGAGTATTACCCTGGGCTTCAACCGTCTGGACCGCGAGTAGGGGCGGAGGAAAGAGGTCCGCAGAGACGCTTGGGGGAAAGCTCCAGAGCAACTGCGGACGGGCGCGCGGTTCGGCATGGCAAGTGGCTCGGCGGCCTCTTCCGACGGAACCGATTGAAAATGCCGCCCAGAGCAGCCTCATCTCTTGACAATACAAGACTAGCGGGTCTATACTTTTACGCAATAAAGTAATAAATCATTTTGGAGGCGACTCAAGAAATGTTGGATATCAAGATCGAAAAAGCGGCGACGCTCAAAGCGAAACCCACCGACGAGAGCAAGCTCGGTTTCGGTAACATCTTCACGGACCACATGTTCGTCATGGAGTACGACCTCGGTGTCGGCTGGCACGACGCGCGCATCGTTCCTTATGCGCCGTTCGAGCTGGACCCGGCCTGTGTCGTGTTCCACTATGCCCAGGAGATCTTCGAGGGCATGAAGGCCTACAGAACGGCTGACAACAAGATCCAGCTGTTCCGCCCGGACTGCAACGCGAGCCGTATGAACGACTCCGCGGACCGTCTGTGCATCCCGAACATCCCCGTAGAGGATTTCATCCAGGCCGTCAAGGCTCTGGTCGAGGTGGAGAAGGACTGGGTCCCGCACTCTGACGGCGCGTCCCTGTACATCCGTCCGTTCACCTTCGCGTCCGACGTCACGCTCGGTGTCCACGCGTCCCATAAGTACATCTTCTGCATCATCTGCTCCCCGTCGGGCGCTTACTATGCAGAGGGCATCAACCCCGTCCGCATCTATGTCGAGGACGACTTCATCCGTGCCGCGCCCGGCCTGACCGGTTTCACCAAGTGCGGCGGCAACTACGCGGCTTCCATCCTGGCCGGCGACCAGGCCGAGAAACTGGGCTATGCTCAGGTCCTGTGGCTGGACGGCGTCGAGAAGAAGTACGTCGAAGAAGTCGGTTCCATGAACATCATGTTCAAGATCGACGGCGAGATCTACACCGCTCCCTGTGAAGGCACCGTTCTTCCGGGCGTCACCCGCCGTTCCATCATCGAGCTTTGCAAGGATTGGGGCTACACCGTCCATGAAGAGCATGTCGCCATCGCCGACATCATGAAAGCCGGCGCGGAAGGCAGACTCGAAGAGGTCTTTGGCTGCGGTACTGCTGCAGTCGTCTCTCCGGTCAAGGAGCTCAAGTGGAAAGACGAAGTCACTTACATCGGCGACGGCCAGATCGGTGAACTCACCCAGAAACTGTACGACACCCTGACCGGCATCCAGTGGGGCAAGATCGAGGACAACAAGGGCTGGACCGTCCCGGTTTGCTAAGGTTTTCCTCACACGCCAAAAAAATGCGGAAAACGCGCCTCTTTTTGTAGCTTATTTATATTGACGAAAAGTTGTGTTTAAGGCATAATATTTGTGGTTTAAGGCAGTCCGGAATCTATCTGCTTTCCGGACTGTCTTTTCTCATGAAAATCCGTAAGGAAGTACAGGAGGCTACCAT
>JAZOTY010000111.1:0-8620 GCA_045657845.1 Acutalibacteraceae bacterium
CTTTTTCTTCCATGTGCTGGAAAAAGGTCGTGTTCGCAAAGCCGAAGTACGCGAAATACTTTTCGACTGTGTCCTCTTCTCCAAAGCCCATCAGACCGTGGAGAAATACGCAGGGGTAATTGTTCTTGAATTCCATGTTCGGGTTCTCCTTTGGCATATTCTTTTAGATAAAGGCATTTGCACGACTATTATACCGCTAATAGAAGGAGTTGGGCATAAAAATTTACAGATGTATACTTTTTGCGCCGGAGCAGTACATCGCCCAAAAGAATACAAAGGACGGTCTCGGCTGGCACTTTCCACAAAGGAGCCGACGAGACTTTGTACAGTTCGTCGGATTGACGTTTCTGCCGTCGCGGTGTACTATATGCATATAGCGGACTATATGCATATAGTCAGTTGCGAAGAGAGTAAAGAAAGAATGTGTTGAAACAAAAGAAAGGAGAACCCCTATGCTGCACTTCTCTTACACGCTGCAGGATATCATCAATGCGTTTTCGTTTGATAACCCGCACATTGTCGGCATGCTCATCGCCTTTGCCATCGCCAACACCATCGGCCTTCTCGAGTACTTCTGGGCCGTCGCTCTGAACATCAAGGAGCACCGTACCCCGTTCCCGGCCTGGATGCACACCTTCTTCTTCGGCCATGATTCCACCGCCGCGGTCGTCCTGCTCGGCCTCGCCTTCAAGACCCACTTCTGGTTGTTCTTTGTCTATGGCGGCGGCATGCTGGTCTGGACCATTCTCGAGATCATCAACATGCGGACCGTCATCCTCTATGAAGCAGAAGAAGCTTTCGGCCCCGGCGCCACCAAGAAGGACGCCACCATCCAGCTCGTTCTTCAGGCCCTCGCCATGCTGGCGTTCGTCAACATCATGCGCTGGCTCATGGGCGACGTTGCCATGTTCAGCTGGCTCCCGATGACCAACTTCGTTATGGCAGTCGGCCCCGGCTACATCCTCAACAAGAGACAGAACCGCCACGGCAGCTCCGTGTTCGTGTACATCATGATCGTCATCGGCACCATCTTCAACTTCATGCCCGCTCCCATCGGCATGTTCACCTCCGCGCTGCCGCAGGTCTACAACCAGCCCATCTGGTTCATCATCGGCATCCCCTGCCTCATCATCGCCTGCTACAACCTGTACCGCATCCTGAAGCTTCCCCCGAAGACCAAGGACATGGGCAACTACAAGAACAAACCGATCTGGTAAACATGATAAAAAAAGCGCATCGCTTCGGCGATGCGTTTTTTCTTCTTTAAAACAATGTCTGGAAAAGACTCTTCATGTACTCTTCCACCTGCTTGTCCGGCAGGAGGTTCTCTTCGAGGTGGCGGAGTGTCTCATCATATGTAGCAGTTCCCGTGGCAGCGTAGAAGTCTGCGACGTTTCGAACCGCATATTCCGCCGGCTCTTTTGCTGACCCGTCCTGCAGTTGCAGGTAGAGGAGTTCATAGACGCCGCCGGTGGCACGGATACTGGCGCTCGTGATGCGCTCCTCGTCCTCCGCGGTCTCGCTTTCCGGCAGAGACCACTTGGCGTTCAGCTGTACCAGCCGGGACGTGACCGAACGGTTTTCGAGCACTTCCTTCGTGAATCGCCGCATGTCTTCATCGTAGAGCAGGAACGTGTAGTAGAGCTGCCCGAAGTGAAGGGTGGCAACCATGGCGTCCGCCTGCCGGTCGCTTTCCAGCTGGGAGAGGATGGTCTGCATGGCTTCCACCAGGAACTCCAGCGCGATCTCTTCTTTTTTGGGGTAGTAGTACTGCACCAGCGGGCGGCCCTGCTTGCTTTCCTCCGCGATCATGCTGTAGCTGGTCGTCTTGTAGCCGATCTTCCGAAAGAGCAGAAACGCAGCTTTTCGTATTTCGTTGCGACTTTCCAGGTTGTCCCAGGCCGGGTTCTTCATGGCGATCCACCTTTGCGAGAATGGTATGACTTATTATACCACACTACTTGTTTTCCTTGTACCAGACACACCAGATGTTTGAACGCGGTCGGCAGGGGTTTGCCGTAGAGGATGAGGTTCGTCGTGATCCACGCCATGTAGATGAGGCACAGCCAGCCTAACGGCAGACCGAAGGGGATGACGTCCACCTTTCATTCATTTCTTTTATGGGGTATCCGCTACCTTTAATGTACCACAGGAAGGGCACGGGGTAAATCGCCAAAGGGAAAAGCGGCTCTTGCGAGCCGCTCTCCGATGTGATACGTATGCTATGTGGTCAGTTACTGTTCGAGTTTGAAGAGTTTCGCGGTCAGGTAGGACGTGCAGACCGAGACGGCGATGCCGGCGAGGACGACGACGGGCAGGGCCCAGTTCGGGCTGCACGCCATCAGGGTGTCGGCGTAACCGGCGCGCATTTCTTCTACGGCGGCCTCATAGGTGAACACGCGGTTGAACCAGATCTGCGCATAGTAGCCGACGGTCGAGAAGCTCATGATGACGGTAGCGATGACATCGCCGGTCCAGCTGTACTTCATGAGCGCGCGGACCACTTCCGCCAGGACCAGAATGACCAGCAGCGGAACGGCATGCCAGGCGTTCAAGTCCTGAATGATGACGAGGAACAGGAGCAGGCCGGCGACGAGACAGGCAGCGGCACCCGGCGCCTGCACTCTGCGGAACGCGTAGATGACAAGACCGGTCACGAGCAGGCCGGCGGAGATCTGATAGATGACGAAGAAGATGGGGTGGATCATGCCCAGCGCGCAGCTCAGGTACGTCAGCACAGCATAGAGGACGGCGTAGAGCACCATCCACAGGGCATTCTTTTTTTTCCATTGATTCATGAGAGGGGCCTCCTTTGACTTTGGTTAGCGTTAGCTAACTCATATGTAAGTTTATGGTAAACATTTTTGGCTTATGTGTCAAGGGCAGAAAAACTCCCCGGGCCGGAGTGGGGCCTGGGGAGTTATGTTGGTAAGTCGTCAGTTCTGTTTCTGAGACTGTAAGTAGTTGTCGATCCGGTGCTTCAGGTTCTCGGAAACGCTGTGCGCGTAGAACGTGTAGTCCCTTCCGTGGAAACTGTGGGTGCCGAAGCCCGGGACGATCATCTTTTCGAAGAATTTGCGGACGGGAGGAAGCTTTCCGAGCGGGCCCACCTTGCTGAGACCCTCCGCCAGGATGGAGTCTTTGTCCGGGTCCGCCAGCCGGGTGATGACGCTGCCGCGCTCGAGGTCGATCTGCGCGTCCGCCAGAGCCTTGTTCTGCTTGTCCGGCATGGCCGGAGTGTCGTCGGTCTTCCAGTTCAGCGGGTTGATGACATACGCGTTCGGCCGGATGACGAAGTTGTGCTGGCCGATGTTCTCCGGCCCCTCCGTGTTCCAGGAGATGAAGACGCCGGTGTCGTCCGGACCCTGCGCCGGTTTGATGGTCGGGTACTCCGCCAGGACTTCCTTCGGGATGCCGTAACCAACGCAGTACGCGGCGACCATCCGGTCGCGGAGCTCCGGGTGGAACTCCATGTACTCCATGAGGACATACGAGATGAGGCACGAGCCCTGGGAATGGCCGGCCAGGACGTAGGGGCGTCCGTTGTTGTAGTGTTCGAAGTAGTAGTCCAGCGCGGCGTAGACGTCTGTCCGGGGTTCGTTCGCTTCGATGGCGTAGATCTCATCGTCTGTCAGGTCGTTGAACTTCCGGGTGCTGAGCTGGTGGTAATACGGCGCATACATGTTGCAGTGTTTGCTGAAGACCGGACCCATCTCTTTGTAATAATCCTTCGCCATGAACTTCATGACCGGGTCCACCGGTCCGATGTACTTGTTCGCCATGGAGCTCGTCGGAGAGAGCCAGATGCAGTCCACTTCCTTTTCTGGTTTCGCCGGGCGATTCGGCAGGTCCATCCAATACTTTTTCTTGCTGTAGTCGTAGGGGGTCCCGACGATGTTCGGGTAATTCATATGCTCACTTCCTTTCACAGGTAGTTTAGCGGTTTAAACGAGTAAAGTCAACATGGAAAAACCTTCCCTTGCCTGACCGGGCAGATTCTTTTATGATGGAACCAGAATGAAACGGAAGGAGCACCCTTATGACCACACTGGAAGCGGGCGGAAAGCTCGTCACCCTGTACGGGGCAGTCTCTTCGGCAGAGCCCTGCCCTGTCGTGTTCCTGAACACCGTCATGGACGAAGGCGATAAAGTGTATGCCGCCTGCCGGAAACTCGGGGCGCCGCCCTTTGTTCTGGCCGCGGTCTCCCGCGTATACTGGTCCGACGACATGACACCCTGGCCGACGGACGCCCTCGCGAAGTGGGAGTCCCGGTGCGGCGGGATGGCGGACCTGTACCTGGAAAAGCTGGAAGGCGAGATCGTCCCCGCGGTTTGCGATGCGCTCCCCTTCTCCCCCTCCGGGCTGTACCTTGCCGGGTACTCCCTGGGCGGCCTGTTCGCGCCCTATGCGCTGTGGAAGACGACGCTCTTTACGCGGGTCGCTTCCGCGTCCGGGTCTCTGTGGTACCCGGACTTTGTGGAGTACTGTCTGTCTACAGAGCCGGCGGGCGTGCCGGAACGGGTGTACCTGTCCCTCGGACGCAAAGAGACGAAGACGCGCGGGCGGACCGCCGACCTGATCGGGAAAACGACGACCGTAGGCGAGCGTCTCCGGGACCTCGGTGCGGAAGTTGTTCTTGAGGAGAACCCCGGCGGGCACACGCATGAGGCGGACCGACGGATGGCGAAAGGGATCCTCGCGCTACTGAAGTAAATCGCCACAAAAAGAAAGGACGGCCCGAAACGGGTCGCCCTTTTCAGCATTGTATTCAGCCTTTGAAGTCTGCGCCGAAGGCGGTCAGTTCGGTGAGGTCGTAGCCCTCTTTCTTGCCCAGGTTCCAGTAGAGCGGGGAGCGGAAGCTGAACAGGAAGACAATGACGAACCAGACGACGGCGAGGACATAGTCCCACCAGACGAACATGGTGGAGTCGAAGACGGTCGTGAAGTAGTACACGCCGATGGCGCCGAGGCCGGCGGCCGTAATGAGGCCGGCGTTGTAGAACTTCTTCAGGCGGATGGGGAAAATGATGTAGTGCATGAGGACCTCGGCGAAGAGGAACATCATGGCGGAAAGGGTCAGGAAGCGAACGCCGGGCAGAATGAGCGGCAGAATGTAAATGAGGAGCAGGAAGCCCCAGTTGCCGAACATGGAACTCAGGTTGTTCACGTTCCACTTTTTGGTGTCCATTTCGTTGCTGCGCATCATGACGCGCATGCCAATGAGCGGGAAGCCGCCCGGGTAGCCGAACTCTTCAAAGAAGTGCAGGAACAGGACCACAATGGACGCCAGCAGACACTTCTGGACCGGGTTGACCGGAGCAAAGATGGCGATGAGCGCCGTGAGGCCCGCAAGATAGACCGAAACGTAATGCCAAATGTTGATGAATTTCTTCATGGGGAATACCTCCTTCTAATCCTTGTCTCTACTTGCATTATAATTCGACACACTGTACAATAAAATGGTCAACATAAGGCAAAGTGTCTAGTTTAAAGGAGGCCTGTTATGGGACGGCCGAAGAAGTCTGCCACCGGCGAAATGGCGACCGTGAAGCTCGAAAACGCGTTCTGGTCCCTGCTGGAAACGGAGCGGTATTCCGACATAACGGTGCTGCGCATTACGCAGGAGGCCGGCACGAACCGCAACTCGTTTTACTACCACTACCAGGACATTGACGACCTGGCGCTGCGCGCCTTTCAGAACAACATAGACAACGAGGTGTCCCGGGCGCTGGTCTCGGCCCTCATGTCCGCGTTCCAGGAGGACCGCCCCGCGCCGGTGTTCGACCTTTCCGTCCTGCCGTACTCGAAGCGCATTATGCTGTGCGCCCGGAGCGACTCACCCTACCTGCGAAAGCTCGTGAGCGACCTGCTCATGGCCACCTGGTTCGAGTTCCTGTCCATAGAGGAAGGGCTTTTGACGGAGGAGGAAAAGCTGCAGGTGAAGTTCATAGCGGCCGGGCTCGTCTCCGTCCTCGGCAGCGAGGAAGTCCGGGACAACCCCCTTGCCATGTCCGCGCTTTCCCGGACAGAGACCGGCAGGGCGATCATCCGCATCATGAAGAATATTGCGGCGAGACAGCAGTGAATCGCCCGCGCAACCGCATCCGTGTTATAATTGTCTTAACAGCAAAAGAAGGGGTGGTCCCATGACGTTTGAACAACTGTTATATGTGGAAGTCCTGTCACACCACAAGTCCCTGCAGAAGGCGGCCGACGTGCTGCATATCAGCAAGCCGGGACTGAGCCTTGCCATTTCCGAGCTGGAAAAGGAGCTGGGCGTGAAGTTGTTCGACCGGACGTCGAGCGGGACAGAGATCACCCCGATTGGCCTTCAGCTTTTGTCTTCGGTATCAGACATCCTGAAGTCGAAGTCCAACCTCGAGCAGCTCGTCGCGTTCTCCGTCAACGAGGGCAGGAAAGAAGTCGTGCACATCCGCTACATTAACACCATGTTCCGCGACTTCCTCCTCCCCTTCCTCGACCACTATGAGGAGAAGTACCAAAACGTCTACTATGACATTTCCCGGGACAGCACGCCCGCCATTATAGAGCAGGTGAAAAACGGGGAAATTGACGCGGGGTTCATCGCCAACAGCGACATTGAGAGCGAGTGGATCCGGGACCTCGTCTTCCAGCCGGTCTGCTACGGGAAAATTGTGCTGGGTGTTGCGGCGGACAGCCCGCTCCTCGGCCACCCCATTTCGCTGGACGAGCTCAAGGAGCAGAAGTTCTGCCTCTTTGACGACGCGTTCCACGAAGCGCTCTTCGACCGGTTGCAGTACCTGTGCGGCCCGCTCGAAATTGTCCTCAAGACCGACGACTACTGGGCCATCAGCCAGGCGGTGAATCGCCTCGGAGCCGTGAGCATTGCCCGCGACCTGCAAGGCCGGTTCTCCCGGGAAGAACTCGAGACCGGGCTGGTGCCGCTGAGCGTCGGGCACCTGTTCAACGACAGCCTCACCCTCGGCTGGCTGACCAACCCGCGGGTGCCGCCGTCCGGGGCCGCCATGGAGCTCATGCAGGACATATCCGACGCGCTGAAGTCCGCGGAATAAAAGAAAAAGCCTCCGAAACCGGAGGCTCTTTTTTTGTGTTGTTCGCGGCTTTAGCCGAGGTGGGTCATCTGGTCGCCGAGGTCCATGGTAATGAGGGTCTGCAGGTACTCGCTGCCGGGCATGGCAAACTCGGGAACCTGCGCCACCAGGGTGATGATGCCGTCGGTCAGGTGAGCTTTCGGGACGGTCTCCTCGTTGAACTCAAGGAAGATTTCATCCTGCTTGCCGTTCATGAGCTTGTAGGCGATTTGCGGGTCAATCAGAGTGGCGCGGCCCATGGTAATGATGTCCACATAGTTGAGGGCGTCCAGCATCTTCTCATAGGTGTTGATGCTGCCGGCCACCAGAAGCTTGGTCTCTTCCGGAAGGACTTCACGGATGATCTCGCAGTAGGTCTTGTCGTTGTCCTCGGGCTTTGTGTCATACTGCAGAAGGGAGATGTGCATGTAGTCGAAGTCGACGGTTTCAGCCAGCTTCTTGACGAGCTGCTGAGACTCTTTCCAGGTGTAGCCGACGTTTTCGCCGTGGATCTCATCCGGGGAAATGCGGTAGCCGACAATGAAGTCCTCTTTGCCGTACTCTTTGGCAACGCGCATGACTTCCTTGGACACTTCCAGCGCAAAGTTCATTCTCTTTTCGAGAGAACCGCCCCAGTAGTCGTCGCGGATGTTGGAGAACGCGGAGAAGAACTGCTGGATGAGGTAGTGGTTCGCGCCGTGGATTTCGACACCGTCGAAACCGCAGTCAATGGCGCGCTTGGTGGCTCTGCCGAAGTCTTTGACAACTTCCCAGGCCTCGTCCTCGGTGAGGACGTGCAGCGGGTAGTCGATCCAGGGCATTTCAACAATAGAGGGAACGGCGGCGGTGCGGCCGAGGGCAACTGCGTAGTTGGCCTCGCGGCCGGCGTGGCAGAGCTGAAGGATAGCCTTGTTGCCGTCTTTCTTCAGAGCGGTCGCAACGTCGGTGAGACCGGGCATGAACTTGTCATCGTAGATGGCGATCTGCTCGTGGTCCGGCCAGGAACGGGACGGGCCGCCGCTCAGGCTGACGTTCGTGTATTCGAGGATGACCATGCCCGCGGACTGGGACCGGGCGGCATAGTAGTCAAGCGTTGCGGGGCTGACCGCTTCGTTGACACCGGAGTTCGTCAGCATGGGAGACTGCGCGGTTCTGGGGCAGATGGTTGCGCCGTGGCGGAAAGTGATGGGGGTAGTAAGTTTTGTCATGGTGGTAAACCTCCTGTGGTTTTGGTTGGGTGTGAATTTCTTTCAACCCCATCATATCTGCTTGTTAAGTTCTTGACAATTTCGAGGTTCTTAACCACCTGTTTAGCACCGCTTAACACATCGCCCAGGCAAAAAAGGACGGCCCTTGCGGGTCGTCCTTTGGTGTTTGGGGTTATGCGTTCTCCTTGTACCAGATGCACCAGCGCCAGGTGGCAGCGAAGAACGGGATGCCGTAGAGGAACAGGGACAGAAGGCCCATGATGCCGCCGAAGTCCATGATGATGAAGGCGGCGCCGGCGAGGCCGAAGACCAGGACCGGGATGTAGCTCGACAGCTTG
>JAZOTY010000112.1:0-11530 GCA_045657845.1 Acutalibacteraceae bacterium
TGCGTTTCGTCGGTGATCTGGAACGGGTCCACATAGTAGACTTCGCCGTCCCATTCAAAGCGAACACTGCTCTGAGTGTTCACGGTGATGCTGTCTAACAGTTGCTGGATATCGGTCATTTCGAGTTCCTCCTTCAGTGCGGGATCCTTACATCAATATTGTACAGGGAAAACTTAGTTGCGGTCAATCGCCCATTTATGGTAATATTATAGGCCAAACCACCAGAAAGGGTCTGGAGAAATGTATGAAATCATGAGTGCAGACGAAGCCATCCGCCTCATTCGGGACGGCGACTGTATCTGCGTCAACTCCTTTGTCGGCATCGAGAGCCCCGTGGAACTCCATGAGGCGATCTACCGCCGCTATCAGAAAATGCAATCTCCGAGTCATCTCACCATGGTCTCAAGCGCCGGCTTCGGCGTCTGGGACGAAGAGAGATGTGCCGAAGGCTATATCAAAGCCGGCGCGGTCGACCGCATCATCTGCGGCCACTTCGGCGCCATGCTGAGCACGAAGAAACTGGTCCTCCAGGACCGGTTCGAAGCCTATAACCTGCCGCTCGGCTGCATCTCGCATGCCATCCGCGCGCAGGCCAGCGGTCTGCCCGGTGCGCTCTCCAAGGTCGGTCTCGACGTCTTCGTCGACCCGCGCAACGAGGGCCCCGGCATCAACCAGCTGTCCATCGACGACTCGTTTGTCTCCGTCGTCGAAGTGGAAGGCGAAGAGTACCTCTACTACAAGCTTCCGAAACTGACGGTCGCTCTCATCAAGGGCACGTCGGCGGACCGGAAGGGCAACATCACGTTCGACGATCAGTACACGTCGGGCGACGCCCTCTCCATCTGCCAGGCCGTCAAGTCCAACAACGGTAAAGTCATCGTACAGGTCGATCGACTGGCGGACGTCCCGTCCCGCCCCCGAAACGCCGTCATCCCCGGTTGTCTCGTCGACGCCATCGTAGTTTGCGAGCCGGAGGACCGTCCGGACTCCTATGTCGCCCTGACCGGTGCTTTTGAGATCCCCTACAAAGACTGGGCTGACTGGAACGACAAGATCGACGCCTCTTCCGAAACCACCAAAGCTGACAACGCTGCTGCGAAGATCATCGGCCGCCGCGCGTGCAAGGAGCTGCGGGTCGACGACATCGTCAACATCGGCATTGGCATGCCGGAAGCGGTCTCCCGCTACGCGCGAAAGACCGGCATCCTCGACAAGATCACCCTGACCGTCGAGTCCGGCGGCATCGGCGGCTTCCCGGTCTCCGGCGAAGCGTTCCGCGCCATGATCGGCGCGGCCTCCGTCTACGACATGGCCAACCAGTTCGACCTCTACGACAACGGCGGCCTCGACATCTGCTTCATGGGCGCCTATGAAGTCGACAAGGACGGCAACGTCAACGCCCACCGCGGTCCCGGCGCATATGCCGGCATCGGCGGGTTCTGCAACATCGCCTCCAACACGCCGACCGTCGTCTTCTGCATGACCTTCAACACGAAAGGCCTGAAGGTCGGCTACAACAAGGGCACCGTCACCATCGAGAAGGAAGGTTCCATCCCGAAGTTCGTCGACAAGGTCCGCAGCGTCAGCTTCTCCGCGAAGCGCGCCATCCAGAACGGACAGAAGGTCCTGTACGTCACGGAGCGCGGCGTCTTCCGTCTCACCCCGAACGGCCTTCGCCTCATCGAAGTCTACCCGGGCATCGACCGCGACAAGGACATCCTCGAACAGCTCCCCTTCCCGGTCATCTACAAGCAGTAAGACTTAGAAAAACCGTTACAAAGCACAACAGGCTGACTCGAATTGAAGTGAACCCCTTTCGTTAGATTCTGTCTAACAAAAGGGGTTCACTTCAGAATGAGTCAGCTTTTCTTCGTTTTATGAGCCGGTTTTCAGGTCCCGGTTTTCTGATAGGCGCGGCGCGGAGTGCCGTCGTCGACGTAGATGCGGCCGCAGTAGACGTAGCCATCTGCTCCCGGGCGTAAGCATAAATATCCATGACCTCAGAAAGGTCAGCTAAAGTAGTTTTGCGAATCTCCATAAATCGTGTCCCCGAACTGTTTACAGGCTTTCTACCCAGGCTTTCAAAGTGTCTTCCGTAGCACCGCGGGCGAAGACTTTCGCGCCGGCAACGGAAGCGCCGTCGTTCAGGTACGGTGCCAGCTTCTCGGCGGTCTTACCGATGTCGCTGCCACCGGAGGTGGCGAACAGTCCGAGCTTCTTGCCGGCGAGGTCATACTGCTGCACGAAGGTCTTGATAATCATCGGAGCATTGTAGTACCAGATCGGGAAACCGATGAGCACCGTGTCATAGTCCGCCATGTTGGCGACGGTCCCGGCGATCGGCACGTCCTTTTTAGCGATCTGCTCGCGGTTGCACCGGGCCAGCGGATTACTGTAGTTGAGGTCCGCTTTGCTGTACGGTTTCTTCGGGACGATTTCAAACACGTCCGCGCCGGTAACAGCAGCCATGGTCTCTGCCAGGGCTTTCGTCGAACCGGACTCTGCGCTGAAAAAAGCTACTAATGTTTTGCTCATGACAGATTCTCCTTTTCGTGTCGTTGGGGTCGTTTTCATCCCCATTGTACACTTCTCTGCCCTTCGCAACAACATGGACTTTCTTACTCCATTCCGCTTCAGTAAGTGGAAGCACGGCTGGAAACAAACTTCCATTCGCCGTCCTCTTTCCGAAGAGTGAAGTCTCCCTGAAGACGCCACCAGTTTGTGCGCCCTCCATAGACTGCGGCCTCAACACGAGTCCGTCCGACCAGCGTCGCAGTGTCACCGTTTACCTCCACTAGGATCTCATCGTGGTTTGCGGCAAAGTAGTTCAGTTCTCCCCCGCGCAGAGAGGCAAAGAAACTCTCTTTCCCCTGCCGAAGGCCGGTCATGTGACGGAGTTCATAGTCCTCCGCCATCATGTCATCCAGCGCGGGAACATCTTTCCCGATCATCGCGGTCCAATAGTCACGGTACAACTGCGCGATCTGTTCTCTGTCTGTCATGGTCAGGCCTGCTCGAACGACGGTCTCCAGCCGGCGAACTGCTCAAGCTGTTCATCGGTGCGGTGGTAGTACCGCATGTCTTTGTCGAGTGTGTCGATCTGCGCCATTTCCTCGTCAGTCAGGGTGAAGTCGAGGATATCGAGGTTGTCCCGGATGTGGTCGACATTCTTACTGCCGGGAATGACGACGAAGCCCATCTGGGTGTGCCAGCGGAGAATGACCTGCGCGCTGGACTTGCCATACTTCTCGCCGAGTTCTTTGAAGATCGGTTCGTTGATGAGAGACGCGTCGCCATGGCCGAGCGGATACCAGGACATGAGGCAGATGTCATACTTGTCAAGCGTCTCGCGCAGTTCTTTCTGGGTGAAGTACGGGTGTGCCTCCACCTGGGTGAACTGCGGGGCGATTTCCCACCAGGCCTCGAGTTCTTTCATGTACTTGCCCTCGAAGTTGCAGATGCCGATCGTCTTTGCTTTTCCTTCTTTGTAGGCCTTCTCCAACTGGCGGTAACCGGCTTTCCAGTTCCCGGCAGGCTGGTGGATGTAAAGCAGGTCTACATAGTCCACACCAAGGCGCTCCAGAGTCTCATCAACTGCGTTTTCATTTTCATATTCACTCGGCCACAGCTTCGTGGAAAGGAAAATCTCTTCCCTCGGCACGCCACTTTCTTTGATTCCGCGACCTACGGCTCTCTCATTCACATATGCGTTAGCGGTATCGATCAGCGAATAGCCCATCTTGAGCGCTTCGCGGACACTGTTCTCAGCGTCTTCCGGTGCGATCATAAAAGTACCGATCCCGACGACCGGGCATTTGATTCCATTGTTGAGAGTTACGAATTCCATAATATCCTCCTTAGTTCAATCCATTGGCGGAAAGCCATTTTTCTACGGTTGCTTTCGAGTTTGCAGCATTGCTGCCGGTGATGGAGAGGCCGCGCTTCAGCGTCGCTCCCGGAGCCGCTTTGGCAATGTCTCGTTCACTGTGTCCCATGCCGCTCCCTTCGTTCGTGCAGAGCGGAAGAATGGTCTTGCCGCTGAAGTCGAACGCTTCAAGGAACGTGAAGACTGCCATCGGAACGGTTCCCCAGTAGTTCGGGTAAGCCAGGACGACGGTGTCGTACTCGTCGATGCTCTCCGGCAGGCTCACGAGCTCCGGGCGGGCATCTTCCCGTAGGTCTTTCTTCGCTTCCTCGATGCAGGTCATGTAGACCGGAGAATACGGGTCTTTCATCTCGATCTTGAACAGGTCGGCATCGGTGAGTTCGTTCATAAGGTTGCAGACGATCTCGGTGTTTCCGACTTTGACGTAACGCATCGCGCCGCCAAAATAGTTTTCATCTGCTCTTGAGAAAAAAGCGATCAGTGTTTTTGCCATGGTGGTTTCCTCCTTGGAATGTGGTTCTCTTTGCAATTTCATTATCGCACGCAGACATTGAAATATCCAATCGAAGTATTGTATAATTGATTGAAATATTAAATAGCCGTTTGCAACAATAAAGGAGCCTCCCATGACCACGAAACAAGTCGATTACTGCATCGAGCTTGCCCGCACGCTGAACTTCAGTCGTGCCGCGGAGAACATGTTCGTCAGCCAGCCTACCTTCTCATACCAGATCAAACTGCTCGAAGAAGAGGTCGGGTTCGAGATCTTCGAACGCAGCGGCAAGGGCGCCGCACTGACTCCTGCCGGGGCGCAGTTCGTCACGACGCTCACACGGCTGAAGACGGAACTCAAAGTCGCTATCGAGCAGGGACAGAACTTCAGTGCACGTTACAAGGATACCATCTCGATCAGCCAGATGGCATGGCAATCCATCTACTTCCTCCCGGAGGCGATGCGCCTCATGGCCGAAGAACGGCCGGACGTCCAGATCAACCCACTTTTCCAATACGGGACCGGCCTCGAGTCGTTCCTCAAAAACGAGTCGGACATCCTCTTCACATTGAAGGAACAGACCAGACAGATCCCCTCCATCGAAGTCCACGACCTGTTCGAAAGCCGCATCTACCTCATCTGCAAAACGGGGGACCCGCTGGCACAGAAAAACCTCATCCGCGAAGAGGACCTGTACGGTCGCACCCTCATGGTCGGCGGCGGCTCTCCCCCGGCGCTCCGCTCTGTGCAACAGCGGCTCATCGCCACCGGGAACATCCATTACTTCAACAGTCCGGACCACGACACCACCCGCGTGAACGTGGCGGCGGACAAAGGCATCTGCCTGGCACCCGGGTTCCTGAACGACCACAGCGGACAGTTCGCCTGGGTCCCCTTCGACTGTCCGGAGACCTTCTCCTGTGTCCTGGTCTCCCATAAAAATGACCGCCGCGAAAGCCTGACCCGCTTCATCGAGATCCTCCAGACTCTCTACCGGGAAGCCGTTGCATTCCCGCTGTAACCAAACAAAAAACCGGCTCTCTTCGGAGAACCGGTTTTCTTTTTTATTCTGTCATGCCTGCGGGTGAGCTTTCAGCCAGTCGATGATGTCGAGGCTCTCATACATCGGGACACCGTCCACAAACAGGCAGGGCACCTGCTCTATGCCGCCCACTTCAATGAGCCGCTGGCGGTCCGCCGCGTTCTTGTGGATGTTGTGCAGCTCGACGTCCGTCCGGCCGCTCTCGTCCAGGTAATTCAGCACGCGTCTGCAGTACGGGCAGGTCTCAAACATATAGAGTTCCAGTTTCATAGGGTTCCTCCTGTTCTGTTATTGTTGCTCTCCAATTATACATCAAAAGACCGGCTCCTTCGAGTCGGTCTTTCTTTTCGTTTTGGCGATTCACTTCAGGTTCCTCAAAATGCTGAACCCGATGTCTTCCGCGGGTACGAGTCCGTAGTTCACGCCGACGAACACCGCGTTGCCGGTCTCCCGGTTCAGGCCGAGCCAGCCGGAAAACGAGCCCGCGGAGCCGGTGTGCCAGCTGATCGGTTCCTTCCTGTCGAGCCGCCATGCAAGGCCGCTGTCAGTGTTCTTGTCGAGGTCGGCGAACTTCTCATGGCAGACAGCTGCATACGGCATGGAGCCGTTGAGGTTGAGCTGCGCGAACTTCAGCATGTCGGAAGCCGTCGAGTTCAGCGCACCCGCCGGCGCGATGATGTCCGTCTTCTCCCACTGCCAGCACTTGCAGGGCTGGTCCTTCTTGTCGTAGCCGACCGTGTCGATGTTCCCGAGGAACGTGTTCCCCAGGCCCAGTTCGTCCTGGATGTACTTCGTGATGCCGTCCCAGAACCCCTCTCCGGAGGTCTGTCCGACGATGTACCCGAGCACGCTCATGCCGAAGTTCGAATAGTTGAACTTGTACTCTTTGTCCTTGAGCTTCGCGTTCTTCAGGATGTCCAGCATCTTCGCCTCATCCAGTTTTCCGCGGAAGGGGTTCACATGCAGAAGGCCATTCTCCCCGTTCATGTTCATGAACATGGGGAGTGCGGTCAGCGTTGTGTAGGGTTCCAGCGCAAAACCGGAGGTATGCGTTGCGAGGCGTTCGAGGTTCGGGTAGTACCGGTCCGGCAGCCCGGGGATGTATTGGTTGATCGGCGTCGTGAGGTCGAGTTTCCCCTCGGCCATGAACTTCGCCATCCAGCTCGTGGTGAACGGTTTGCAGATGGAGCCGACCGCATACACGACTTCCGGCCCGTCGACGATTTTTCCATCCGGGCCCCAGTGCACGACTTCGGTCTCGCCGTCCTTCAGAATGCCGATGGTCAGCTCAATGTGTTCCCGGCCTTTGTAGAGGTCATTGATGAGTTTCTTCGACTGCTTATCGAGTTTCATAAATGTTGTCTCCTTCCCTCCGTTTATTTTGCTCCGATCTGCACCTGGTCATGTTCGTACAGGATGTCGTTGACCAGGAACACATTGTAGATCTTGTTTTCGATGCAGTACATGATGATGACATCGAACAGAGAGCTCTTGCTGAGTGTGTAACCGGCATGCGCCAGGAACTCCTGCGTCTCTTCCAGGTCGAGCTCCAGAGCGAGCGCGAATGCGATCGCAGTGGATTTCTTCGGATTGTAGTTCGGGTCGTTCCGGATCTTGGAAAAGTGTTGGCGGGTCACATTCGCCCGATTATAGATCGCGGAGTCTTTCTGTCCGGTCATGTCGATGAGTGTCAAAAGGGTCTCCGAGAACCCGGCATCCATATCAGCGATCATGTCCGCCAGAGACTCTTTTTCCCCGTCCGTACCGAGAGCGCCATCGAAACTCGCCGGTTTCTCTTCCCTGAATTCCGCCAGGAACTCCGCCGCGTACTCCTGCTGCTCTTTCCGACGGGCTTTCATCCGCGGACTCAGGTTGGCGGAACCGACATGGTAAGCCGCCTCGTCTATGCCGTACTCTTCCTCGAACTTCGAGGCGACATAGTTCTCGTCGATGTAGCTCTGGACGGACCGGAACAGGGTGTTCGAGAGTTTGAACGCCTCTTCCCCGAAAACCGTCAGGTAGATCTGCATCTCGTGTTCCATCAGGAACTTGCTGAAGACATCGAGGGCGATGCGCATCGACAGCTTCTTCGGGAATCCGTAATTGCCGGTGGACAGGAGCGGAAAGGCGATGGACTTGCACTTCTGCTTAGCGGCCACATCCAACGCGGCCCGGTAGCTGCGCGCGAGCATCTCCTCTTCCACAGGGTTCTCGTCGACCCACGCCGGGCCGACGACGTGGATGACGTACTTCGCGGGAAGGTCGAAGGCCGGCGTAGCGACGGCTTCACAGACCTTCAGTTCCCCAATGGCCTCCCGGGCTTTCAGCAGCTCCGGGCCGGCGGCTTTGTGGATGGCGGTGTCCACACCGGTGCCCACGACGGGCTTCGGGTTCGCGGTGTTGACAATGGCGTCGACCTCCATCTTCACGATGTCGTTTCGTACGATCTCAAACGGCATGAACACTCATCCTTCCATTCGTTTATTTCCGGTTTTTGTAGTCTTCGTCGATGCGGTCTTTCCAGTTCGGAGAAAGCTTGCCGCTGGAGCGGAACGTCTTTACGGTCTCACTCAGGACCTCATAGTTCAGAGCGGTCCCGTCGTGGTCGCTGTGGTAGTCCACCGCGTGGTCCGCGTCGATGCCGAACCGGCGCGCTTCCGCGGCCGCGTCGATGTTCGCGCCGAGGAACAGGAACTCCCAGCCGTACTTCTTCTCCTGGCGTTCGATCATGGCGCGAACGCGCTCGTAGGTGTACTCGCGGCTGGCATTCTCCATGCCGTCGGTCGTGATGACGAACAGGGTCTTCTCCGGCACGTCCTCCTTGCGGGCGTACTTGTGGATGTTCCCGATGTGGTGGATGGCCCCGCCGACGGCGTCGAGCAGCGCGGTGCAGCCGCGAACGTAATACTCTTTGTCCGTCAGGGCCGGCACCTCGTCCAGAGGCAGGCGGTCGTGGATGACGTCCACCGTGGTGTCGAAGAGAAGCGTGGAAACATAGGCTTCGCCCTCTTCTTTTTTCTGCTTTTCGATCATGGCGTTGAATCCGCCGATGGTGTCGGCCTCCAGGCCTCCCATAGATCCGCTTCGGTCTAAGATGAATACTAATTCTGTCATGTGGCATGACCTCCTTTTTTTGATTGCACCCTCATTGTAGAGGAAACGAAACCAAAAAAGGTCAACTGCCGGGGGACATTTTCATTGTACCATTCCGGCGCCTCTTTGCAAACGAAGCGGAGCTATTGCAAACGAAGTAGATATATACAGTATAGATAAAAAATTCTAAAATATTTATATAGAGAGTATTTTTTTGGGAAAGGAGGTACCTCTATGTCTAGTACAGTATATTTCACAAAAGAGATCTCGGCCAAGTCTCTCATCAAGATCTATGAGGCGATGAACTGGACTCCGAAAGGAAAGACCGCCGTCAAGATCTCGACCGGAGAGATCTTCAACCCGAACTCGCTCGACGCAAAAATGATCCAACCGCTCGTCAAAAAAGTGAAGGGCAAACTCGTCGAGAACAACACCGCCTATGAAGGTGTCCGCATCGTCGGTCCCACTCATAAGGCCATCATCCTGAAGCACGGCTATGCCACTCATGGCGGCGTCGATCTCCTCGACCTCAAAGGTGAGATGGAGATCCCTGTCACGAACGGCAAGCACCTGAAGTTCGACCTGGTCGGCAAGGGCATCGAAAAGTATGACTCCTGCATCGTCCTGTCGCACTTCAAGGGACACCCCATGGCGGGCTACGGCGGCGCCATCAAGAACAGTTCCATCGGCTTTGCTTCTCCTCACGGAAAAGCGCGCATCCACTCCGCATCCAAGACGGATGAACGGTGGGTCGGCTGGCTGGGCGAAGGCAAGTTCATGCGCAAGGGCGGCGACCCGGGCTTTGAGGAGTCCATGGTCGAAGCCACCAGTGCGATCGTCGACTACTTTGGCAAAGAGAACATCATCTTCATCAATGTCATGAACAATCTGTCGGTCGACTGTGACTGCTTCCCCTTCCCCAGACCCCCGAAGATGGACGACTACGGCATCTTCGCCTCCACAGACCCCGTCGCCTGCGACCAGGCCTGTCTGGACATCATCTGGGACCAGAAGGATGAAGGCGGTGCCGACCTCGTCAAGCGCATCACCAACCGCGGCGGCCTCATCCAGGTCGACTACGGCGAGGAATTCGGCCTCGGTTCCAAGTCCTACGAGGTCATCGACATCGACTAGTACGCCGGCAACAAAAAAGCAGCCTCCTGCGAGGCTGCTTTTTCTGTTTCTTCACAGGGTCCGCACGATGCCCTTCTTCAGGGTCTCGAACGGGTACACGAGTTCCATCTGTTTGCGACACTCGTCGAGGAGTTCCATGACGTCCACCGTGCACTGCAGCGGCACGAACCGGCTCTCCTTGTAGCCGAGTCGGATCTCGTTGGCCACCACATCGAACTCGTTGAGGTAGTTCCCGCTCCCCTTCACGACCAGGTCCTTGCCGCGCTTCTTTTTCAGCGTCGCTTTCCCGGCCGCGTGCCAGAGCAGCAGCTTCGTGCTGCCTTCGGTGCCTTCGAGTTTCAGCGTCTCGAAACCCTTGAAGTCGTCTACGGAGGCGCGGAAGGAGACGGTCCGTCCATCGCCAAAGTCCATGCAGATGTCGTCGGCGAGGTCGACGCCGTTTTTCATCTTGCCCTTGCAGGTGATGCGCTCCGGTTTGCCGAACAGGCGGTACAGGTAGGTCACAGGGTATACCCCGACGTCCAGCAGAGCGCCGCCCGCCTTCATGGGGTTCGTCACGCGGTCGGCATAGCCCTTCGAATTCATGCAGTACGAGATGGAGACCTTCTTCAGTTCGCCGTACTCGCCGCCGTCGACCCATTCCTTGATCTGGTTCGCCACAGGTCCGTACCAGGTCCACATGGCTTCGGCGATGTACAGCCCCTTCTTCCGGGCGAGCTCCACGAGTTCTTTCGCTTCCGCAGCCGTCATGGTGAAGGGCTTCTCCACGAGCACCGGCTTGCCGCACTCGAGGGCCAGCTTCGCGTACTCGTAATGGCTGTCGTGGGTCGTGACGACGTAGACCGCGTCCACCCCGTCCGCCGTCATGGCGTCCCGGGCTTTGGCATAGTAGTACCCGCCGTGCTTCGACGTGAACTTCTCGCCGGACTCGGCGCGGCGCGTGTACACCGACACGACCTCATGCCGTCCGGACGCCTGCACCTGGCGCGCCACCTGGTTCGCCAGCGTCCCGGTGCCGACAAAGCACCAGCCAAACGGTTTCGTCTTCTGATTCTTCATTATTCTCCAACTTTCTCGAGGATCTCCCCTGCCAGTTCGATGAGGGTGTCCAGCTGTTTGGAAACAGCCTTCATGACAAGCAGGTTCTCGTCTAATTTCTCGGACAGGATCTCTTCGTCGCTGTCGAAGCGTTCACACAGACCGTCCAGGTACTCAGAAAAGAGGCTGGTCTGTTCGTCCACGGTCTCCTGCAGACCGGCAAGCGAGCCTGACTGCTCCTCCACCGTCTCCTGCAGTCGGGCAAAGTCCGCGGAGTACTCGACGCCTTCCATGGCGCCGTTGCCGTCCGCGAAATAACCCATCGAATATTTTCGTGCCATATCCGTTCCTCCTTTAGAAGGTTTACTCTTCCGATTTCATTCTCCGGAACAGGTTCGCGATCATCGCCCCGGAGATGTTATGCCAGACGCTGAAGATGGCGCCCGGTACGGTCGCCATGGCGAGGTTCGGGAACGCGGTCCCGGCCAGAGACGTCGCGAGCCCGGAATTCTGCATGCCGATCTCGACCGCCAGCGCCTTCCGTTTGCTCAGCGGCAGCTTCAGGAGCTTCGCCAGCAGATAGCCGCAGCCATACCCGCACAGGTTGTGGAGGATGACCACCGCGAAGACGATGGCTCCGGTCGTCAGGATCTGCTCCGCGTTGTGGGACACGACGGACGCCACGATCAGCGTGATCGCCGCCACCGCCAGTACGATGACCGCCATGTAAGTCCCGATAAAGTCGGACAGTTTCTCCAAAACGTATTTCTCTCCTTCAGGCGATTCACTCTTCCAGTATGGTTGCAATGTCTCCGTTCAGGAGGATGCTGCGGTGTTCGAGTTC
>JAZOTY010000113.1:0-3687 GCA_045657845.1 Acutalibacteraceae bacterium
TCGCCGCTTCGGCCGCCTTCGTGGTGGCCTCGACGACCTCCTGACCGTAGCCCCTCTGCATCCCGATGCTGACGATGAGGTTCAGCAGCGTGTACAGGACGGCGGCGACGAGGACGGCGGCGATGACGCTGGTGCCGCCCCTGCGTTTCAGGAACAGCGCGCGTTCGTCGTTGTTCTCGATGGTCTTGGCCTTCGTCAGCAGCTGTTCGCAGCGGCGCTTGTAGATCGTGTTCGCGAACATGCCCATGAGAAGGTGGATGGCCATGATGATGTAGTGGTTGATCTGCAGCGCGACCGGAGGCTGGGGCATCTTCTCCATGAGTTCCGCCATGGCTTCTTCGGCAGCGGCATTGTCGGTGGCGTCGGTCAGGACGTACTGGCGGGCCAGCGAAGCGGCCTCACTGTAGTACTCGACGACACTGTCGAGGGCGATCAGCGGCACGAGGAACTGGAGGAGGATCAGGATGACGGCGAGGCCGTACATCCGGCGGTACGCGCTCCAGAGCGTGGGGGCGATGAACGCCGCGAAGTTCCCGACGAAGTTCCGCTTCGTGCGGTCCATGATGAAGAACTTCGGGATGTACTTGTTCTTGTTCTTCTGGATGAGTTCGCCGTACTCCCGGACCCGGAAGTCGCCGAGCATCTCATCCGGCCCGATGACCCGCATCGTGGGTTTCATCTCGCCGTGGTCGCCGGTCGTGTAGGAGGCGTAGTTGCCGTATTCGTTGTCGAGCGGCATGCCGTCGGGGCGGGTGTCTCTCCCGCCGGAGCCGAAGGTCTGCGCCCGCTTGCGGGCCGCCTCTTCCTCCCGGGCTTTCAGTTCCGCTTCTTCCCGCTCTTTGCTGTAGGGGATCTGCCAGACGAAGCCCGAGGCATGTTTGTTTTCATAGAGACAGTGGCCGTTCTGCTTCCAGCAGGCGCGGTGGGCAGGGGTGCCGCAATCGGGGCAGACCACCACGTCGTCGCCGTCCTGGAACGGTTTTAAGCAGTAGGGACACTGGACGTATTTCAGATCCATAGAAATTGTTCCTTTCTGTGGTAAATCGCCGACATTATACCGCAAACGAAAATTCTTTACAACATTTACAGGTTCTTATATAATATCTAAAGTTTCAAAACGAAGACCAAATGTCAAAGGAAGGTATTTCCATGCTGCAATACGAAGAACTGCGCCTCGCCGTTCTCGAGAACGAAAAGCCGCTGCAGGAGCTGCGCGAAGCCCTCGGCCTCGACACCATGAAGGAAGAGGTCGCGAAGCTCGAAGCGGAGGCCGCCAAGGACGGGTTCTGGGACGACGTCGAGAACTCCCAGAAGGTCCTGAAAGAGACCAGCCGGCTGAAGGCGAAGATCGCGAAATATGAAAAACTCGAAAGCCTCTACGAAGACACGCTCGTCATGATCGAGCTCGCCGACGAAGAGGAGGACGAGTCCCTCTACGACGAGTGCAAGGAGAGCGCCGACCAGGTCAAGACCGAGCTGGAAGCCATGACCCTCTCCACCCTGCTCTCCGGCGAGTACGACGAGAGCAACGCGCTCCTCACGTTCCACGCGGGCGCCGGCGGCACGGAAGCGCAGGACTGGGCGTCCATGCTGTTCCGCATGTACAACCGCTGGGGCGAGCGCCACGGGTTCAAGGTCAAGACCCTCGACTACCTCGACGGCGACGAAGCGGGCCTCAAGTCCGCCACCATCCTCATCGAGGGCGAGAACGCCTACGGATACATGAAGAGTGAGGCCGGGGTACATCGCCTCGTCCGCGTCTCCCCCTTCGACTCCCAGGGACGCCGTCACACGTCGTTCGCGTCCGTCGAAGTCATGCCGGAGATCGACGACAGCATCGAAGTCGACCTGCGTCCGGAGGACATCGAGATGGAAGTGTACCGCGCGTCCGGCGCCGGCGGCCAGAAGGTCAACAAGACCTCTTCGGCGGTCCGCCTCATCCACAAGCCCACGGGCATCGTGGTCAGCTGCCAGGTCGAACGGTCCCAGCACCAGAACCGCGAAGTCTGTATGCGCATGCTGAAGTCGAAGCTCATCGAGATCAAAGAGCGTGAGCACCTCGACAAGATCGAGGACATCAAGGGCGACCAGCTGCAGATCGCCTGGGGCTCCCAGATCCGCTCCTACGTCTTCATGCCCTACACCCTCGCGAAGGACACCCGCACCGGCTACGAGATGGGCAACATCAACGCGGTCATGGACGGCGACATCGACGGCTTCATCAACGCCTACCTCAAGATGAAGTCTCTGGAAGCCATGGAGAAGGGCGAATAAGCTCCTTATAGTAGCTATATATAATATTCTTTATTGACATTCAAAATTTCACTTGTTATAATGATTGCCCGCGTGAAGAGTTTTCACGCGGGCTTACCTATGTAAGATATCCTTGCTCCGGACGAAGCAAGATCCGGGGCCACAAGACCAAAAGGAGGTGCAACTAATGGCTACCAAGAACTATGAAATCATGATGGTTTTCTCCGTCAAAGATGGTGAAGAGGCTGCGAAGGCTCTTCAGGAGAGATTCCAGGGTCTCATCGAGCAGAACGGTACATTAGGCGAAGTTGACGAGTGGGGCAAGCGCGCTCTTGCTTATCCGATCAATGACGAGCCGGAAGGCTACTATGTCGTCGTCAAGTACTCTGCCGAACCGACGTTCCCGATGGAGCTTGAGCGTCGTCTCAAGATCACCGAAGGCGTTCTGAGATTCCTCAACATCGCCGAGTAAGGAGGTCGAACAGCATGCTTAACTGTGCCGTCATCATGGGCCGCCTCACCGCGGACCCGGAACTTCGCACGACCGGCAACGGCATCAGCGTCACCAGCTTTTCCGTCGCCGTCGACCGCAATTACCAGAGGGCTGGTCAGGAGAGACAGACCGACTTCATCAACGTCGTCGCCTGGAGACAGACCGCCGAATTCGTCAGCCGTTATTTCCGCAAAGGTCAGATGATCGCGGTTCAGGGCTCTATCCAGACCCGGAACTACGAAGACCGCAACGGCAACAAACGGACCGCTGTCGAGATCGTCGCGGACAATGTCAGCTTCTGTGGCTCCAAGGCCGAGACCGGTGCTTCCACCGCTCCCGCCGGCTACAATGTGGCTCCCCAGGCCGCGCCGGAAGCGCCCGCCGCTCCGCAGGCCCAGTCCTTCTCCACCGCAAGTGCAGACGATTTCTCATCCGTCGAAATGGATGACGAACTCCCCTTCTAAGGAGAGCATCTTAACAAGGAGGTAATACCATCATGGCATACGATAGAAACCGCCGCCGTGGACGCCGCAAGGTTTGCGCGTTCTGCGTCGACAAAGTCGAAAAGATCGATTACAAGGACACCGCCCGTCTCCGGAAGTTCACTTCCGACCGCGCGAAGATCCTTCCCCGTCGTGTCACCGGTACCTGCGCTTATCATCAGCGCGAGCTCACCACCGCCATCAAACGCGCGAGACACGTCGCTCTTCTGCCCTACACCGAGGGCTAAGCCAAAGCACAAAAGACCGAAGTCATCCGACTTCGGTCTTTTTATTTTATAAACCTTATATCATGATTCTCTCAAATCAGGATCCCGTTGCAGTGGTCGATCTCATGCTGGATGATCTGCGCCGTGTACCCTTCGAACGTCCGGGTCTGCTGCTTCATCTGCCGGTCGTCCCATCGGACCGTGATCTTCCGATAGCGGGTCGTCTTCCTCT
>JAZOTY010000114.1:0-5844 GCA_045657845.1 Acutalibacteraceae bacterium
TCCTTTTTGGTGACGGTCATCTCCACGCCGCCGATGTCGTTGACGAACTCGATGAGGTCGCCGAAGTTCACGACCATGAAGGCGTCGATCTGGATGCCGTAGTTCTGGCGGATCGTCTTTTTGAGCAGCGACGTGCCGCCGAAGTTGTAAGCCTCGTTCAGGCGTTCCTTCCCGTGGCCGGGGATGTCCACGTAGCTGTCGCGGAGAAGCGACGTCATAACGACCTTTCGCGACAGCGGGTTCACGGTCAGGACGACCATGGCGTCGGACCGGCCGGCGTAGTCGTTCTTCCGGGAGTCCACGCCCACGAGGAGCACGTTGTAAAGCTGCGCGTTCGTGAGGAGCGACCCGACATCCGCGGCCACGTCGCCGGTCAGCGGCACGTCGAGCAGGTCAGTCAGTTTTTCCGCGTAGGCAGACAGGTCAAAACCGGCTGTCGCGGCAGTGTCTTCGGCGATCCGCGTCAGACCCTTCGTACGGGTCCCGAGAGCGAAGGCGCCGGTCGCCGTCGTCGCCACCATCAGGCAGACGGCGAGGAGCGCCGCAAACATGCGTTTCCAAAGCCTGGTTTTCATAGTCGATCTCTCCTTTTCCCGCCAATAAGTCTACCACAACCGGGCGTTTTCACTCAACCACAAAGGTCACAAAACGCGGGCGATGTATCGCCAAAAAGGAAAGGGCGGCTTTCGAAAAGCGTCAGTTGTCATATGTTACAAGAGAACCGCAAACTTTTTGTTGACTTTGCTCGTTTCATTCCATTTATCAAAAGGGTAAAATTGAAGTGAGCTTTGGATATTTTATGCGAGAGGAGTATAAACTATGGGACATTTCAACAAGTACAGTGAAACCAAAAACAGATGGATGCTCACCGGTGAGTTCGCCAAACAGGGCTATGACTGGTGGTGGCATTCGCTGACCGCCATCGACGAAGAGACCGGCAAAGAGAAACCCTTCTTCTTCGAATACTTCACCTGCAGCCCGAAGCGCGGCGGCAAAGAGCCCGTCTTCGGCCAGCTGCCGGAAAACAAGAAAAAAGGCAAAAAACCGTCTTATCTCATGGTCAAGGCCGGCATGTGGGGCGCGCCCGACAAGATGCAGCTCCACCGGTTCTTCGGCTGGAAGGACGTCAAGATCACGAAGAAGGCCCCCTTCTTCGTCCAGGCAGACGACTGCTACTGCGATGAGCACCACATGAAGGGCTCCATCCACATCGACCCCGCCGATGCCAAAGCGCACCCCGAGTGGATGTGCGACGGCGGCGACCTCGAATGGGACCTCGAGATCATCCCGGAGATCGCCTGGAACGTTGGCTGGGGCACATCGCCCTTCTTCCTCGCCACCAAGGCCTATGACATGTACTGGCACGGCAACGGCATCAAGTGCGGGTACAAGGGCTGGATCAAAGCGAACGGCAAGAGCTACAAAGTCGAGCCCGAGACCTGCTACGGCTACGAGGACAAGAACTGGGGCCGCGACTTCACGACTCCGTGGGTCTGGCTGTCCGGCAACAATCTCACCTCCAACATCACGGGCAAGAAACTCGAGAACTCCGTTTTCGAGATCGGCGGCGGACGCCCGGTCGTGTACCACATCCCGCTGCCCAGACAGCTCCTCGGCTGCTTCTACTATGAAGGCGAAGAGTATGAGTTCAACTTCTCGAAGTTCTGGGAACTCTCGACCACCAAATTCTCCTTCGACGAGGATGACAAGGAAGTCCACTGGCACGTCAAACAGAGCACCAAGAAGGGCATCCTGATCACCGAACTCCACTGCAAGAAGGAAGACATGCTGCTCGTCAACTACGAGTCCCCGGACGGCGAGAAACGGTTCGGCACTCTGTGGAACGGCGGCAACGGCTACGGTGATTTGAAGCTGTACCGCAGAAAGTTCTGGTTCTTCAAGAAACTGGTCGATGACGTCCATGCAACGAACATTGGATGTGAATACGGAGAGTACGACTACTAAGCTCTCCCTTTGGCGCAAAAACAAGTTTCTTCTTTCGAAACAACTCCAATACGGGGAGACCCCGCTCCGGCACTGCCGGGCGGGGTTTTCCCGTCTCTTCCTTTGCCTTTTATTATAAAAGGTATATAATAAACTCGACCCCTTCGGGGAACCCACCTCCGGAAAGGAGCTCTCATTATGAGTGACGACAAGAAAACCACTGAGACCACCATTGTGGAAGAGCGGGTCGAGTGGCTGACAAGGGAGAACATCAAGAAGATCCTCCTCATCGCCCTGGCCATCATCATCATGCTGGTCTTTTTCCAGAAGATCGGCGTCGTGTTCGCCGGTCTCAAGAAACTCTGGGACATCATCTTCCCCTTCGTCTTCGGCGCGAGCCTCGCGTTCGTCGTGAACGTGCCGATGGTGCAGATCGAGAACAAGTTCCTCGGGAAGAAACCGTTCAAGGGCAAACGCATCCTGGCCTGGTTCATCACCCTTCTCTTCATCCTCGCCATCATCGCGGGCGCCATGTTCATCATCATCCCGCAGATCGTCGACACCGCGAAGAGTGTCGCGGCGAACATCCAGAACCTGGGCAGTCTCTCCGACATCCAGGCGTGGATCATCAATAAAGTTCCCCAGACCGAGAGCCTCATCGCGCAGGCGGACGTCAGTTACAAGTCCCTCATGTCCAAGGCCATGGAGTGGATCCAGAAGTCCGGCAGCCAGCTGCTCAACTCCGGTATGGGTGTCGTTTCGGGCGTCGTGTCCGGCGTAGCCACCTTCTTCATCGGCTTTGCCTTCTCCGTCTATGTGCTCTTCCGCAAGGAAGCGCTGGCGGTCCAGGGCAAGAAAGTCCTCTATGCGCTGTTCCCGGACCATGTCAATGAAAAGATCCTCAAGGTCTGCAGCCTGTCCTACAAGACCTTCTCGAACTTCATCCGCGGTCAGGTCCTCGAAGCCTGTATCCTCGGTCTCATGTTCTTCGTGACCATGACCATTTTCCGCATGCCGTACGCCATGCTGTGCGCGGTGCTCATCGCCATCACTGCCCTCATCCCGATTTTCGGCGCCTTCCTCGGCGGCGGTATCTCCACCCTGCTCATCCTCATGGTGAGCCCGAAGCTGGCCCTCATCTTTATGGGTATGTTCCTCGTTCTGCAGCAGATCGAAGGCAAACTCATCTATCCGCACGTCGTCGGCTCCACCGTCGGCCTGCCGGGCATCTGGGTCCTCTTCGCCATCACCGTCGGTGGCGAGCTGCTGGGCGTTGCCGGCATGCTCATCTTCGTGCCCCTGTGCTCCGTCCTCTATGCCCTGTTCCGCGAGTTCGTGTATAAGCGCCTTGCCGAGCGTCAGGTGCCGCCCGAGAAATGGGCCATCCGTCCGGCCAAAGCAGCCCGCGGCGAACCAATCAAGGTGAACACCGAGAAACTGCAGAAACTGAAAGAACGCAAGTCCCGTGCCGCAGCCGCAGCCGACGAAGCAAAAGACTCGATCGCCGACGCCATCGAAGACGGCCGCGACACACCAGAAGAATAACCAACCGCAAGAGTAGACCCGCCCCTCGGGAGCGGGTCTTTTTGAAAGAACGGAGAAGCAATTGTGACCCAAGAAATACTTTCTGATGGCAGCGTCCTGCTGCGCGCCGCCGAAGAGGACGGCGCGGAGGGGTTCGTCCACGCCGTGTGGCTGTTCCCCGGCGTCGGGCTCATGTTCATCGACATCCGATCGGCCCACTGGCCGAACCGGGAGCTCGACGGGCAGAAGGGCAGGCTCACGAAGGGCGCGTTCCTCCTGAACTACTCAGTGTCCGGAAGCTGCAAAGTGCTCCTCGACAACGACCGATATGTCCTGCAAAAGCAGGGGGACCTCTCCCTCTCCGGCAACTTTGCCAAGGAAGACTACTTCTACCCGGAAGGCTATTACCAGGGCCTCGAATTCCTCGTGGACCCGGCGGAAGCGGAGCGTGCGATCGGCGCGAGCGCTCCCGGCGGCATCCCGGACTGGTTCGGGCTGGACTTCGCGGCACTCCTGCAGCGGTACGATATCCCCGGCCAGACCAAGATCGGTGCCTGCCCCGCCTCTCTGCGGGACACCCTCTCCACCCTGTGGGCGATGTACCCCTTCGGTCTCGAAGACCCGGCTCTTCCTCCGGAGACCCTGGCCGCCATGCGCGGCGAGACTCTGCGTGTCTTCCAGAAGTTGCAGCTCGAGCCCGCGAACCTCTCGGGTACGAAGCGCCCGACCTTCAAGCCCCAGCAGATGCAGGTGGCCGAGCAGGCCATGACCCTCCTGCGGGAGGACCTGCGCCGGGACTGGACCCTGCCGGAACTGGCAGAACTCATCGGCATCAGCGAGTCGAGCCTCAAGCGGTACTTCCAGCAGCTCTACGGATGCAGTGTCGCGAAGTACCAGCGCAACGCCCGCATGGAGCGGGCCGCGGAACTGCTTCGCAGTCCCGAACACCGGGCCCTGTCCGTCCTGGACGTCGCCCTCGAGGTCGGGTACGAGAACCAGTCCAAGTTTGCAGCAGCCTTCAAGCGCATGTTCGGTGAATCGCCCCTCGAATACAAGAAGAACGCTATATTATAATAGTATAGAAGAAGGACCTGTTCCCTCACGGGAGCAGGTCCTCTTGTGTTATGCGGCAAACGCTCCAGCGTTATGCGTTTAGTTACAGTTTCCAGCCGACGGCCTCACGGCGGGCGGCGATGAAGTTCTGGTAGATGCCGGGTCTCGCGAGGAGCTCCTCGTGAGTGCCGGACTCGACGATGCGCCCAAAGGCCGAGGGCTCTTTCGGGGCCTTTTCTTTTTTTGCCATAGAATCAACTCCTGTTGCGTTACGCTTCTTTCGGAGCCTTCGGGGCAGCTGCGCCTTTCAGCATGCCGTACTTCGTGAGCGGTTTTCTGAGGACCGCTTTGGCGATATACGCACCAATGACAGCGGCCAGCAGCGTAGCGACCAGGAAGATGACGCATTTCAGCGCGCCGGCGTTGTTGTTGACGAGTGCGTCGGCGTAGTCCTGACCCATCTCTTCGATGGCAGTGTCGTGGCACCAGGCCGGCATGAGCCAGATGTTGAGCTGGGCGCCGATACGGGCAATGGCAAACGCGAGATAGCTGACCAGCGTGCCGGCGAAGCTGTCGTAACCCATCACCATACGGATGAGATCCGGGCAAATGAGGCCGATGAGAACGCAGATGAGGTACGGCGGGTTGCTGAGCGCGCCGGACAGGAGGCCGTAGAGCAGGAAGAGGACACCGACGATGGTGAAGGTGCCGTACCGCTGCTCTCTGGCGGCGATGTAGAAGTAAGGGATCCCGGCGATGAGCAGCATGATCGGGACTCCGTAGACCCAGAAGAACGGGCCGAGGAAGCCGAGGCAATCGGAGGCAAAGTAGCAGAGAACAAGGAGGAACGCGTACCCGATGGTGACGCCGATCTCTTTCCCGCTCCATTTTGTAGGCATAAGCTTTGACATGTGTATTCACTCTCCCAGAGACGTATTTATCAGCAAATGCGTTAATTAGCATGTGCTAACTACAGTATATAGTAATAGAATGTGCGTGATTTGTCTGCTCCGGTTTGTAATTTTAGCTCCAAAAAGGTCAGCTTAGATGGCCGATTTGGGCCGTTTTTTTACTTAAAATGTGTCGGGCAATTGCCTCAAAAGTGTCAGATTCTATTGCAACCCGTCAAAAACCGAACAAATTTCCAAACAAATACTCTTGCACATTTCACATTGACCCTTTCGGAGAACGATGGTAAACTACGCCCCATCAAATGGTGATTTGCACAAAAGGAAACCGCCGTATTTATGCAAAAAGCACAAACGGTTTCCCCGCGCCAAAAAGAAAACACAAAATATGGGCGCGAAACACTTGAGAAACACT
>JAZOTY010000115.1:0-3757 GCA_045657845.1 Acutalibacteraceae bacterium
CACCGACCGGTTCTCCGTCCGCGGAAAACAGGACTTTCCCGGAACGGATGCGCACGGTGGGCTTAGTCGTGACATAGCCCTGTGCCATGTCGAGAGTCAGGAGCAGCGGTAACCGGATCGAACCGTCCGGCATGTCATCGTTGTTGTGCTCCGGCCAGCCGGAGACCATCCATTTTCGCTCGATTTCCAGTGGGGTCGACATCAGACGAGCTCCAGTTCATAGCCTTCCGGCAGGACAGACTGGACGAAGCCCTTGATGACTTCTTCTGCCTGTTCCTGAGCGGTGGAGATGAGTTCTTTCTTGCCGAAGTTCTGGCGGGCATCCTGCTCGGCAGCCTTCAGGGCCTCCTGGACGTCGGTGTTGGCGGTCTTGTTGAAGAGAGCCCACTTCTGGTCATAGAACTCGAGGGAGTCCGGATCGATGGTGACGGACTGGACCGCGGCTTTCGGAATGCTCACGGTGACCTTGCCGGGGTTGCCGCCCTGCGGCTGGACGAGGTCGACGGTGACTTTGCTCATGTCGACGCCGGCGGCGATGTCGGCGGTGTACGTCATGTTGAACGAGTTCTGGGTGATATACTTGATCTGACCTTCGGTGAAGTTCACGATTCCTTTATAGGTGAGCTTCGCGGTCGACAGGTCAGCCGCCTTCGTGATCTGCTGTTCGATCTCTTCTGCCGTGATGGTGGCCTGTTTCTGCTTTTCGAACGGATTTGCCACATGCCCGGTGAGCATGAGGTAGCCGGCGCCAAGTGCCAGGATGAGCAGGATGGTCAGCAGCGCGATCAGAAAGTTTTTGAATTTCATAATGACATTCCTCCAAAGATATCTCAAACTTTCACAAAAGAAACCCACCGGGCCGGTGTCGAAACGATGATGACCTGCCTCTCAGACAGGTGGGTGTCCATAAGACGGTTTCCATGCTCCCAGCGTCCCGGATGGGGAGGTCTGCATTCCGCCGGCTGCCCGGACTCCCTTATAAAACGTGTTGGGTCAAAAATGTTTCGAGAGTGTCGAACCCAGTAGGCTTATTGACTTATTCTTCTTCCGGGATGACGTCGGCTTCGACGACGTCGATCTCGAAAATGTCCGCAAGGCGTTCTTCGAAGATCTCGGCGATCTCGTCGAACTCGTCATCGTCTTCGATGGCGGCGAGGAAGGTCTCATCGCCCTCTTCGAATACTTTCAGGATGATGAGCTCGGAGTCGGACTCGAGCATCTCCTCTTCGCTGTCATAGGTCGGCAGCATGGCGACGTAACGGCCTTCGTCGGTCTCGATGCGGTCGAGCTCCTCGAAGATGTGCTCGACGCCGTCGTCGTCCTGGACGGTGATGAGATTGGGGTTGTATTCCTGTTCGTTATCCATAACGTTCCAGCTCCTTCTCGTTTTCTGCCTCCATTGTAGAATGCTCTATAATATAAGTCAATCCTTGACTTTTGCCGTGTTTTCTGATTGGGAAAAAGTGTGGTAAAATAATGAGAAACCAGATGTAATAAGGAGTTCTTATGACTCAGCTCGAATATCAGGCTTTACGGAACACAATCGAATACCACATGGACCGGTACTACAACCAGGACGCGCCGGAGATCTCCGACTTCGAGTACGACCAGCTCATGCAGCAGCTGAAAGCGGCGGAGAAGGAGCACCCGGAGTGGGTCGACCCGGACTCGCCGTCCCAGAAAGTGGGCGGGACCGTCAAGCGGGAGGCCGGCGTCAAGGTGACGCATACCGTGCCCATGCTCTCCATTGAAGACGTCTTTGAATTCGACGACGTCCGCGCCTTCGTGGAAAAGGTCCATGCAGTCCATCCGGACGCCACCTTCTCGGTGGAAGTC
Organism: Acutalibacteraceae bacterium; assembly: GCA_045657845.1. Lineage (GTDB taxonomy): Bacteria > Bacillota > Clostridia > Oscillospirales > Acutalibacteraceae > RUG420. The sequence goes on from JAZOTY010000115.1 coordinate 1,837, forward strand.
AAGGTGGACGGCCTTTCCATGTCGATCACGTACCGCCGTGAGGGCGATGGACCGATGAAACTCGTCCTCGCCGAGACCCGCGGCGACGGCTTCGTCGGGGAAGACGTCACAGCCAACGCGAGGGTCATCCCGGACATCCCGCTGACGCTGGACCTGCCCTATGAAGACCTGACCCTTCGCGGCGAAGTCTATATGAGCCACGAGGACTTCGAACGCTATAACGAGCTCCAGGAGGAACTGGGGAAGAAGGCCGCCGCGAACCCGCGGAACCTCGCCGCCGGCACGCTCCGTCAGCTCGACACATCCGTCACGAAAGAACGCGGCCTTAGAATGTTCATCTTCAATGTTCAGGAAGGTCCTGAAGATCTGACCCGCAGCCATTGTCTCGGTATGGATGCGTTACAGGCGTTCGGTCTGCCGGTGGTCTATCACAGACATTGCAATACTGCCGATGAGGTCATCGCCGCCATTGAGGCGATCGGAGACATGCGCGGAGAGATCGATTTCGACCTCGACGGCGCCGTCGTCAAGATCGACGAGACCGCACTGCGAAGCGAATTCCCGGCCGGTTCCAAGTACTCGGCGGGGCACATCGCCTATAAAAATCCGCCGGAACAGAGACCGGTGGTCATGGAAGACATCACGCCCACAGTCGGGCGGACCGGCAAGATCGCCTTCATCGGGCGGGTCGTGGACGCCGAGACCGGGAAACCGGCGCGCCTCTGCGGCACCAACGTCTCGAACGTCACCCTGCACAACCAGGACTACATCCGGGAAAAGAAGGTCGGCATCGGCGGCGTCTACAACATCCTGAAGTCCGGCGACATCATCCCGAAGCTGGTGGACTGTGTCACCGAGCCGGAAGCCATTTATGAGGCGCCGGACCACTGCCCGGTCTGCGGCGAACCGCTCGTGAAGGAAGAGGGGACGGCAGACATCCGCTGCGTGAACCCCGGCTGTCCCGCACAGCTGTCCCGCACCATCTCGTACTTCGCCTCCCGCCCCTGCATGGACATCGCGGGACTTGGCCCGAAACAGGTCGAAGCGCTCATCGAAGAGGGCTATCTGAAGAGCTACGCCGACATCTATACGCTGGCGGAGCATCGCGATGAACTGATCGAAAAAGGCACGGTCGGCAGAGAAAAGGGAACGGACAATCTCCTCGCCAGCATCGAGGCCTCGAAACAGAACGAGCCCTGGCGGCTTCTCGCCGGGTTCGGCATCCGGAACGTCGGCAACACGACCGCCCGGAACCTGATGCGGCAGTTCCATACACTGGACGCGCTTGCAGAGGCAGACCTTGAGACTTTGACCGCGGTCCCGGACATCGGGGAAACGACGGCTGTCGGTCTCCGCGAGTACTTCGACAGCGAGTTCGGCAAAGAGATGCTCGAACGCTTCCGCGCCTCCGGCCTCACGATGGAGCAGGAGGACACGCAGCAGTCGAACATCCTGGAAGGGAAGACCGTCGTCGTCACCGGTACGCTCACGACTCTGACCCGCAATGAGATCAAGGAACTCATCGAGAACAACGGCGGCAAGGCCACCGGTTCCGTCTCGAAGAAGACGTCGTATCTGGTCGCGGGCGAAGCCGCCGGTTCCAAGCTCACGAAAGCCCAGAGCCTCGGCGTTCCGGTACTGACAGAGGAAGAGTTCCTCGCCATGCTTAAACAATGATCGAATCAAAACGTCTCCCGTCTTTTTTTGGGGAGACGTTTTTTGTGGTCCCGCACCGAATCGACAATCTGTTGCCCTGTAAAACAGAATACTGTCGAGCTCCACAAACTGAAATTTGTCGCGTTTCTCTATGATTTACCGCCTGTTTTCCTGATTCGGCAAAAGAGGCGGTAAATTATGGAGCACTTTTCGGAGTTGGAAGACGAAATTACCGCCTGTTTTCCCAATTTGACGGAAATAGGCG
>JAZOTY010000116.1:0-11127 GCA_045657845.1 Acutalibacteraceae bacterium
AAGCGCCGGAATGAGTTCTTCGTTGACGATGGACAGCGGATCCTTCGTCTCCAGCATCGCTCTGGTCGCGTTCGCGCCTTCGGTCTTCAGACCTTTCAGGACCGCGTTCTGCAGGGGCGATGCGCCGGCGGTGTTCGCGGAGCCGGAGTCGGCACCTGCTGCCGGGGCAGCGCCGCCGGGAGCCGCGCCTGCGGGCGCCGCTCCGCCGGAGGTCGGCGGGGTGTAATTCTGGTAGGCCACGATGTAGTCGAGGGAGTTCTCATCGATGCCCCGGAGGACCCGGAACGCCCGGACCGCGCCGGTCATGGAGTCCACGTTGGGGTTGATGATGGGCAGGTCCAGCCCCTCTTCGAGCGCCATCGTCAGGAACGTGCTGTTGACGAGTTCCCGGTACGGCAGGCCGAATGAGATGTTGGAGACGCCGAGGGCCGTTTTGCAGCCCAGTTCGGTCTTCACCCGGCGGAGACCTTCGAGGGTCTCTCTGCAGGCCGCCTGTTCGGCGGAGACCGTCAGGGTCAGGCAGTCGATGAAGACGTCTTCGCGCGGGATGCCGAGCGCTTCGGCCCGCTCCACGATGCGTTTCGCGATCTGGAACCGCTCCTCCGCCGTCTTCGGGATGCCGTTCTCGTCGAGGGTCAGGCCGACGACTGTGGCGCCGTACTTTTTGACGAGGGGCAGGACCGTCGACAGGCTCTTCTCCTCCCCGTTGACGGAGTTGACGATAGGCCGTCCGTTGTAGGCGCGGAGTGCCGCCTCGAGGACGTCCGGTTTCGTGCTGTCGATCTGGAGCGGCGCGTCGCACACGCCCTGGATGGCCTTCAGGACTTTGACCATCATCTCTTTTTCATCGATCTCGGGCAGGCCGACATTGACGTCGAGGATCTCGGCGCCGGCCTCCACCTGGCTCAGGGCCTGGTTCAGGATGTAATCGATGTTGTTTTCCTGTAATGCTTTTTTGAACAGCTTCTTGCCGGTCGGGTTGATCCGCTCTCCGATGATGCGCGGACCGTTGATGCGGACGACCGTGCTCGCGCTGCAGACGACCGGGCCGTCGTCCTTCTTCTGCGGGGTGTACGTGACATCCGCGAGCGCCTGTTTCAGGCAGGCGATATATTCCGGTGTGGTGCCGCAGCATCCGCCGACCAGTTTGAGGCCGTGCGGAGCGATGCCCCGGACCGCTTCGGCGAAGTCTTCCGGGCCGATGTCGTATTCACTGCTGTTCGGGTCCGGGAGTCCCGCGTTGGGTTTGAAGATGAGGGGCAGGTCCGTGTAATGGCTCATGCGTTCGATGACCGGCTCCAGGTCTTTCGGACCGAGCGAGCAGTTGACGCCGAGCGCGCTGACGCCGAGGCCGGACAGGGTGAGGGCGGCAGCTTCTGCCGAGACGCCGGCGAACGTGCGTCCGGTCGTCTCGAAGGTCATGGTGACGAGGATCGGCTTGCCGGGAGCGTGTTCCCGCGCCGCCAGCACGGCCGCCTTCGCCTCATAGAGGTCGGTCATGGTCTCGATGACGATGACATCCGCCTCTTCCGCCGCGTCCATCTCTTCGGCGAAGAGATCGTAGGCGTCTTCGAACGAGAGGGCGCCGGCCGGCTCCAGGAGCTGACCGATGGGTCCGACATCGAGGGCGACGAGGACATCGGTGCCCTCCGCGGCAGCCTTCGCGTTCTTCAGCGCCGCGCGGATGATGGCGTCGGTCGTGTAGCCGCACCCCGCGAGTTTGTAGGAGTTCGCGCCGAAGGTGTTGGCGTAGACGAGGTCGGAGCCTGCGTCGATGTAGGCTCTGTGGAAGGACGTGATGAGGTCCGGATGCGTCATGTTGAGCGTTTCCGGATTGTGTTCATAAGCGACACCGCTCTTCTGGATGAGTGTGCCGGTGGCGCCGTCGAGAAACAGGAATTCCCGTTCCCGGAGGAGAGTCTTAAAATCCACAGTGGTCACCTCGTTGTCTGTAGTCGCAGCTCCCGCGCAGGTTGCAGGAGGCACAGCCCCGTCTGCGTTTCGGCGGTTCCGTTTTAGAAAGTCCCGCGACCGCGGTCACGGACTTCGTCGGGATGAGCAGGTAGTTGTCGTTGGTGGTGAGGCCGATCTTTTTCGGCGCGTCGAGTTCCGTCAGAAAATACTTTTGCATGTCGATCGGGTAGTCCCCGTAACCGGGACTGAAGCGGAACGTCTGGAAAAGGTCCGGGAACCGGTCGGCGAGGAACGCATCGAAGGTCCGGCAGACCTGTTCGATGGCGACGCTGGCGAGCGCGTCGAGGACGACGGCCCGCGACATGTCCTTCACCTGTTCGACGCGGAGCATCCGGTCGACGCCTGCTCCGAGCGTGGCACAGAGCAGGACCGCCTTCGAGCACCCTTCCAGATGCAGCACGATGTCCTCCCCTGCCATCAGTTCTTCGCAGGGAAGGTCCTTGATCTTGTAGAGATATTTGGGCTCCGCCACCGAGAGCACCTGCTCCTCGCAGTCGGCAAGGAGCTGCTCCATGGCGGCGTTCATCTCGACCCGCGCCCCGCCCAGATAGCGGACGGCTTCGGCGTGGTCGAGGGGACCAAGTGTGATCATAACAGTCCTCGAATGGCCTCCGTGATCTGTGTTGCAACGTAGGGGTTGTTCATCGTGTAAAGGTGGATGCCGTCGACTCCGGCAGCGAGCAGATCGATGATCTGCTGGATGGCGTAGGCGATGCCGGCATCCCGCATCTGCTCGGGGTCGTCGCCAAAGCGGTTCATGAGCCGGGCGAAGGGCGCGGGAAGGCTGGCGCCGCAGAGGGTGACCATCCGCTCGATCTGCGCCCGGTTGATGACCGGCATGATGCCGGCCTCGATGGGGACGTCGATCCCGGCCAGTGCCAGTTTATCGCGATAACGGTAAAACGTCTCGTTGTCAAAAAAGAGCTGGGTGATGAGGTGGCTCGCGCCCGCATCCACTTTTTTCTTGAGGTTCAGGATGTCGTCGATCTCGCTTGCCGACTCCGGATGGGTCTCGGGGTAACAGGCACCGGCGACGTCGAAACCGCCGAGTTCCGTCAGGTATGCCGTGAGGTCGCTCGCGTGGGCAAAGTCTTCGGCACATTCGACCCCTTCCGGGAGGTCTCCGCGGAGTGCCAGGATGTTCTCGATCCCGTTCTGCCGCAGTTCGTCCGCAATGCGGTCGACATCTTCTTTCGTGTTGGACACGCAGGTGAGGTGGGCGACTGACTCGATGCCGTAATTGTGCTTGATGCGCGCGGCGATCTCCGCGGTCCGGTTGTCGTTCCCCTTTCCGCCGGCGCCGTAAGTGACGCTGACGAAATCGGGCTTCAGGGCACAGAGCGAACTCAGCTGCCCGTAAATGGATTCGATGGGATGGTCCCGCTTCGGCGGGAAGACTTCGAATGAGAGGATCGCTCTGCCCGGGTTTCGGGGGTTCCCCGGTTCAAACAGTTCCTGTATTTTCATCTTATTTTCTCCTTCTGTTTTGCCAGAGGCATTTGGACTATTTTACTGTAATCATAAAGGGATTACAATAGAAAGCCTATCTTGACAATAGGCGGTCGTCCCCTCCGAAAACGAGAGCTCCGCATTATCACAATACGGAGCTCGGAAGGGTTGGGTTCGGTTACGGACGTCTGCGAAGTTTCAGGAAGGCGAAGGCGGCCGAAGTCAGACCGACGAAGCCGACTGCCGCAGCGGTGATGATCTTCGCCCGGCTGGCGGAGCGTTCCTCGTCAGTGCGGCTCATCTGCGGGTCTTCGAACCCGATGATGGTGCCGTCCTTGTCGGTGATGGCCTCACCGGCAAAGGTGACGGTCGTCGTATCTGCCGCCATCGTGGGATCGGGCTTCTCGACGATCTCTTCGGGGTCGACCTCGACTTCGGGGATGAGCGGACCCTTGACCGTGGTCTTTTTCGCCTTGGTGCTCGGAATGGTCAGCGGACGGTGCTGTACCGTGGTGCGGTTCTTCGGGTCAGACGTGGTGGCCGACGAGGAGACCGTCCGTTTGGTGGTCTTTTTCGTCGTCCGTTTGGTGGTCTCGCCCTTCTTGGTCGTCGTGGTCTTTTTGGTCGTGGACTCCTCGTCCTTCTTGGTCGTGGACTCCTCATCCTTCTTCGTCGTGGACTCTTCGTCCTTCTTCGTCGTGGTCGTCGTGCTCGGCGGCGCGGTCGGTTTCTCCGTATAGACGATGTTCGTGCCCGCCGGCAGCGCACCGGAGGCGATCGAGATGTTGTCCTTCGAGTTCTCCACGTAGACGTTGGTGACGTTGGCGTAGCCGGTCAGTGCTCCGTCCGTGATCGTGGTGACGGAGGACGGGACATAGATCGTCTTGACACGGAGCCGTTCGATGACGCCGTCGTCCAGCGTGTTGCTGGTGACGACTCTCGTTCCGTCGGGAATGCGCCGGACCGTGGAAGACTCGTCGTCATCTCCGTCCGCGGCAAACGCCGTGACGGAACAGGCCATCATCATCATGACAGCCAGAAGTATCGAGAGGATCTTCTTCATGGGATCACACTCCTTCCACGATGGTCACGCCCTGTTTGACAGGACGGCAGAGATATGTGTTCTGATAACCCGCCGCCTCAAGAGCTTTCGCGCAGGTTTTTGCAGTTTCTTCTGTTTCGAAGACGCCGTAGATGGTGGGGCCGCTTCCGCTCATGCAGTGGGTGACGGACCCGTTTTCGCGCATGATGGCCTTGATGTCCACACGGCCGGCGACATAGATGAACTGTTCAAAGACGTTCGAGACCATGGCATACACCTTGTCGGTGTCGGCAGCGGCGGCCGCCCGCAGCATGGCCGTAGTGTCGAGGTGGCGGACATAGTCCGCGGAATCGAAGGCCGCATAGGCCTCTTTGGTGGAGACGTCCTGTTCCGGTTTGACGAGGACATACCAGTCCTGCCGGATGTCCGGCAGCGGGGCCAGCACTTCACCGATGTCGAGCGCTGCCATCGTGCCGCCCTGGATACAGAACGGGACGTCCGCGCCGACCTTGACGGCGATCTGGCAGAGTTCTCTCTCGGAAAGGCCCGCGTGCGTCAGCTCGTTCAGGCCGACGAATACGGCGGCGGCATCCGCGCTTCCGCCGGCGAGCCCGGCCGCGAAGGGGATGTTCTTTTCGATGTCGATATGGATGCCCGGGTTCTTGACGCCGGTCTCCTTGAAAAAGCGGTCCGCGGCCTTCCATCCGATGTTGGTCTCATCGGAGGGGAGCGCCTCGTTGGAGCACGAAAGGGTGATGGTCCCGGTTTTTCCGGTCTCTGTCAGAGTGACCGTGTCATAGAGTCCCACAGACTGCATGATCATGAAGAGGGTATGATATCCGTCTTCCGTCTTCCCCAGGATATCGAGCATGAGGTTGATTTTGGCAGCTGCCTTCAGGATCATCTGACCGGACCTCCTTTCCAAAGCGCCCATTTCGCCTTATAACTTTCTAGATTATATATTCTAACATAAAAAACAAATATTTAACAGAAAAATCATGAAAACCGTATTTTCCTGTTTTTTAGCCTTCCAGAATATGATAAAATGACTGCGGTTTCCACTACTATTCAAACTTTGGAGGAACGCAACATGCGCGCTGTCATCACTGTCGTCGGCAAAGACACTGTCGGCATTTTCGCAAAAGTATCCACCTTCTGTGCCGAGCGGAACGTCAACATCGTCGGCGTCTCCCAGACCATCCTGGAGGACATGTTCTGCATGATGATGCAGATCACGATGGACGAGTCCGATCTGGCGTTCGCCGATTTCGCCGACGCCATCAAGGCGTACGGCAATGAGAACGGTCTTGCCATCCACGCCATGCATGAAGACATCTTCAACACCATGCATCGCATTTAAGGAGACACCTATGATCGACCTCAACACTGCGGATATCCTCGAGACCATACACATGATCGACGAGGAGCACCTCGACATCAGAACCATCACGATGGGCATCTCCCTGCTCGACTGCGCGGACTCGGATATCGACCGGGCCTGCGAGCGGGTCTACGAGAAGATCGTCCGCAAGGCGGAACATCTCGTTCAGACCGGGGAAGACATCGAGCGCGAGTACGGCATCCCCATCATCAATAAACGCATTTCCGTCACGCCCATTTCCATGATCCTCGCGGCCAGCGGCGGAGACCCGGTCAAGTATGCGCTTGCCCTGGAACGCGCCGCGAAGGAAGTCGGAGCCAACTATCTCGGCGGCTATTCCGCTCTTGTCCAGAAAGGCTTTGCCAGCGGCGATGAAGCGCTCATCCGCTCCATCCCCGAAGCGCGGTCCATCACGGACCACGTCTGCTCGAGCGTCAACATCGGCTCCACCAAGACCGGCATCAACATGGACGCGGTCGCCCTGATGGGACAGATCATCCGGGAATGCGCCGAAAAGACGGCCGACCGGGAATGTGTCGCCGCCTCCAAGCTGGTCGTCTTCTGCAACGCTGTCGAAGACAACCCCTTCATGGCAGGCGCGTTCCACGGCGCCGGCGAGCCCGACTGTGTCATCAACGTCGGCGTCTCCGGCCCCGGCGTCGTCCGCCATGCGCTCAAAAAGATCCCGGACGCCGACATCACCGAAGTGGCGAAACTCGTCAAGAACACCGCGTTCAAGATCACGCGTGTCGGCCAGCTGGTCGCCCATGAGGCCTCCCGCCGGCTCGACGTCCCCTTCGGCATCGTCGACCTCTCCCTCGCCCCGACCCCGGCCGTCGGCGACTCCGTCGCCCACGTCCTCGAAGAGATGGGCCTCGAACAGTGCGGCTGCGCCGGCACCACGGCCTGCCTCGCCCTGCTCAACGACGCGGTCAAGAAAGGCGGCGTCATGGCGTCGTCCCACGTCGGCGGCCTGTCCGGCGCGTTCATCCCGGTCTCGGAAGACGCCGGCATGATCGACGCGGCCCGCAGCGGCTGTCTGACCATCGAAAAACTCGAAGCGATGACCGCGGTCTGCTCCGTCGGCCTCGACATGATCGCCGTCCCCGGCGACACCCCGGCCGAAGTCCTCTCCGGCATCATCGCCGACGAGGCCGCCATCGGCATGGTCAACTCGAAGACCACCGCCGTCCGCATCATCCCCGCCGTAGGCAAGAAGCCCGGCGAGGAACTCGACTACGGCGGACTGTTCGGCCAGGCGCCCATCATGCCGGTGAACACCGCTTCCCCGGCGAAGTTCATTGCCCGGGGCGGCCGGATCCCGGCTCCGCTCCAGAGTCTGAAAAACTGATGATCACGTTAACGAATCGCCTCTCCATGGTGGCCGGCCTCATCCGGGACGGCTATCCGCTGGCAGACATCGGCACCGACCACGCCTACCTGCCGGTCTTCCTCCTCGAGGAGGGCCGCATCCCCTGCGCCGCCGCCTGCGACGTCCGGGAAGGGCCCCTGCAGAACGCCGCCTCCACGGTGGACGCCGAAGACGTTTCGGACCGGGTCGAGCTCCTGCTCTGCAGCGGCTTCGAACACCCGCGTCTGCAGGAGTACACCGACTTCGTCATGGCCGGAATGGGCGGGAACCTGATGGTCGACCTCATGGCCGCCGCCCCCTTCCTCCGGACAGAGGGCATCCATCTCGTCCTGCAGCCCCAGTCCCACGCCGAAGACGTGCGGGACTTCCTGTACGGGAACGGGTTCTCCATTTTGCGGGAGACCGCGACCCGCGACAACGGCAGAGGGTACATCGCCATAGAGGCCGCCTACACCGGGGAGACCCGGGAGGCCACTCTCTCCGAGTGCTACCTCGGAAAGCTGCCGGAGAGCGACGCGCCGGAACGGTTCGACCACTTCCGCGACGTGCTCCGCCGCCTGACCGCCCGCCACGACGCGCTCCTTTCCTACCCCGGGTCCCGGGAGGAATGTGAACTCCTCGAGCCCGTCATCCGGGACGTACAGGCCATACTCGACCAAGAACCATAACGGAGGAACTGACCATGAGCACTACTGTCAGAGACATCTACACATTCATCGACTCCATCGCCCCGTTCCAAACCCAGGAGTCCTGGGACAACTCGGGCTTTCTCGTGGGCGATGTATCGAAAGAAGTCAGAAAGGTCGCCGTCTGCCTCGACGTGACCCATGACACCCTGGCACAGGCGGACGCCTTCGGCGCCGACCTCCTTGTCTCCCATCACCCGGTCATTTTCCACCCGATGAAAGGCATGCGGGAACAGACCCCCGGCACCGAGTCCATCGTCTATGACGCCATCCGCAAGGACATCGCCGTCCTGTCGGCCCACACCTGCTGGGACCTCGCGGAGGGCGGCGTCAACGACGTGCTGGCCACGCTCGTCGGTCTCGAGGACATCGAGGGCATCGTGCCCGATGAGAACGGCAACTGCATGGTCCGCAAAGGCACGCTGAAGACCGCGGTGCCCGCCGAAGAGTACGCGGACGTCGTGGCGGAAGCCCTCGGCACGCTGGTCCGTCTGACCCTGCCGGAGAAGATGATCCGGACCGTCGCGGTCTGCGGAGGTTCCGGCGCGTCGTTCCTGCCGTATCTGGCAGACGAAGGCATCGACGCCTTCCTCACCGGAGACGCGAAGCACAACGACTTCCTCGACTCCATCGACTACGATATCTCGCTCCTCGCCGCCGGCCACTATGAGACGGAGACCGTCTCCATGCCGGTGCTCCTGGAGCTTCTGAAACAGGAATTCCCGGACCTCGAATACCGGTACCTGGAATCCGCCCCGGTGGTGTACATCGGGTAGATCGCCCACGAAAGAAGGACTGAAACATGGCTCTTGACGGACTGTTCCTGCACTGCATCGGGCAGGAACTGGAAACGGCCGTCATCGGCGCAAAAGTGGATAAAGTCTACCAGCCCTCCTCGGAGGAACTGGTGCTGACGCTGCGCTCCCGGGACCTGGGGGCGCTCAAACTGCTGCTCTGCGCCCGGGCCAACAGTCCCCGGATCCACCTGACAAAGGCGGCGTTCGAGAACCCGGTCACTCCGCCCATGCTCTGCATGCTCCTGCGCAAGCGCCTCGGCGGCGCCACACTCACCGGCGTCCGGCAGGCGGGCTTCGACCGCATCCTCTTCCTCGACTTCTCGGCGACCAACGAGCTGGGCGACAGGGAGACCCTGACCGTGGCCATGGAGATCATGGCACAGTACAGCAACGTCATCCTCATCGGGGCCGACGGCAAGATCATCGACGCCCTGAAACGCGTCGACCTCACCCGCTCCTCGAAGCGGCTCATCCTGCCGGGCCTCCCCTATGAGCTGCCTCCGCAGCAGGACAAACTGAGCCTGCCGGACCACAGTGTGGAAGAACTGGTGGAGCGCATCCGGACGTTCCGGACCAAAACGCTGTCCTCGGCGGTGCTGTCGTCCATCGAGGGCGTCTCACCGGCGCTGGCCAGAGAGGTCGCGTTCCGCGCGCTGGGCGACGACAAACACCTGTCCGAGATGACGGACGACGACTTCGTCGACCTCGAATACCCGCTCCTCGAGCTCAAAAAGGAGATCGCCTCCCCCACCCACACCTTCTGTGTGGTCCGGGACGACAGCGACAAACCCTTCGAGTTCTCGTTCTGGGGCCTCACGCAGTACGGCCCCGGCATGGCGACGGACCGGTACGAGACCGCCTCGGAACTCCTCGACGACTACTATGCCCGCCGGGACTCCATGGAGCGGATCGCCCACAAGTCCTCCGACCTGCGCCGTTTCCTGAACACCGCGACGGAACGCATCGCCCGGAAAGTGGAAGTGCAGCGGGCCGAACTGGCGAAGTCTGTGGACCGGGAAAAGCTGAGAGTGTACGCGGAGCTCATCAACGCCAACCTCTACCGGCTGGAAAAGGGCGTCCTCTACTACGACCTCGAAAACTATTACGATGAGAACCGCATCCTGCGCGTCCCGGCGGACCCGGCCCTGAGCCCCGCCCAGAACTCGCAGAAGTACTATAAGGCCTACCGGAAGACCTACACCGCCGAGAAGAAGCTGGCGGAGCAGATCGAACAGGGCACGGAAGAGCTCGCCTACCTCGAGACCGTCAAGGACGCTCTGTCCCGGGCGGAGACCGAACGGGACATCGGCGAGATCCGCCGCGAGCTCGTGGAAAGCGGCTACCTCCGGGACAAGACGCCGGAGAAAAAGAACCGGCGCGGCTCGGGACGGCGGGACGGCAAAAAGGCCCGCTCCGCGAAACAGCCTCCGGCCCTGCCGCCGATCGAATACGAGACCACGGACGGGTTCCGGGTCCTCGTCGGGCGCAACAATCTGCAAAACGACAAGCTCTCCATGAAGACCGCCGGCAAGCTCGACATGTGGCTCCACACGAAGGACTTCCCCGGCTCCCACGTCATCATCGAGGCGCAGGACGGGCAGGTCTCGGACCGGGCCATCGAAGAGGCGGCGATCATCGCCGCGGTCAACAGCACGGCCCGCACCGGAGACAAAGTCCCGGTCGACTACACGCTCGCCAAAAACCTGAAGAAACCCGCCGGCTCCCGCCCGGGCAAGGTCATCTTCCACACGAACTGGACCATCTACGTGACCCCGGACGAAGACTTCGCCGAAAAACAACGGAAGAAATGACGTGAGACGCCACGCAAAGACAAAGCCAAAGACCCCGAAGCGTTTGCTTCGAGGTCTTTTTTGTCACACCCACTCTGCAGCACACCGGTCGATTAATTACTTCGGCACAGCAAACTTGTATTTGCACGTCTAAGCCCGGCCCCATGACCGGGCTTTCATTCTCTTTACTTGATATGCCTCGCTTCCGGGGAAGGGGAAGCCAAAGAGCGTAGGAGAAAGCCACCTTCCCCTGTCCCCGGACCCCTACCCCTTCCGGCTTTCTCGCTGGCCGGGAGATATCTTTCAGCCGGAGGGAGGAGGCGCCGTAGGTTCTGGACCAAGGGGCCATATGCCCCGACTCCATGGCCCTCCGACGAGCTCCCGCGTCATTTACCGCCTCTTTTGCAGAAATCGGGAAAATAGGCGGTAATTCTCAAAGGTCATCTGGGTGGATTTCTCGTTTTTTACCGCCTAAAATGCCTAAAACAAGAATATAGGCGGTAAAATCAAGCACCCAAATAAGAGCCTTTTCATCTTTTTACCGCCTATTTCTTTGAAATAGAGAAACCCGGCGGTAATTTTGTTTTACCACTCCGAAAAGGGCCCTTATTTTTACCGCCTATTTCCGTCAAATTG
>JAZOTY010000117.1:0-26852 GCA_045657845.1 Acutalibacteraceae bacterium
TTATTGTGCCAACTCCTTGGCTCACAGAACGACATGGCTACGATCCGACTTTCTACCTGAACGGCAGGTTCATCGGCTACTCGGAAGGCGCCCACAACACGGCGGAGTTCGACCTCTCCGGAAAACTCGTCAAAGGCGAGAATGAACTGCTCGCGGTCGTCCACCGCTGGTGCAACGGCACGTACCTCGAAGACCAGGACATGTTCCGAAACAACGGCATCTTCCGCGATGTACTGCTCCGCGTCTCCGAACCCACGGACATCCGGGACATCAACGCGCGTATCCTGAAACAGGGAAACAGGTATTCCCTGACCCTGACAGCGAACACTTACGCAGACACCGACGTCACCTTCACAGTGAAGGGGCACGGACTCGAGGAAACGAAGACCGTGGCAGCCGTCGGCGGAGTGGCTTTCGTCACCTTCGAGAACCTCGACGTCACCGAATGGAACGCCGAAGACCCGACGCTCTATGACATCTACTACGAGACGAAGACCGCCTGCGTCAAAGAGCGGATCGGCTTCAAGACGGTCGAGATCCAAAAAGACGTCTTCCTCGTCAACGGGAAGAAGATCAAATTCAAGGGCGTCAACCACCACGACACGTCCTGCACGAACGGTTACACGATGACCCCGGACGAGATCGAGCGCGACCTTCTGCTCTGCAAGGAGCACAACATCGACACCGTCCGCACGTCCCACTACCCGCCCGACCCGCTGCTCCTGGAGCTCGCGGACGAACTCGGCATCTACATCGTCGACGAGAACGACCTCGAGACCCACGGCACGTCGGTCATGCAGTGGAAAGCGCCCGGCGACTACAATGCCATCTCGCACGATCCGGAATGGCTGCCCCGGTACATGGAGCGCATCCGGCGCCTGTACGAGCGGGACAAGATCCACGCGAACACGTCGATCGTCATGTGGTCTCTCGGCAACGAAGCCGGCGGCTACCACAACACGGACGCCATGTATTCCTACCTCAAGTCCGTCTCCGACCTGCCGGTCCATTACGAGAGCGCGGTCCACTGCAAGCGCATCGCCTACGACGTCGGCTCCGACATGTATCCGCCGGTCAAAAAGCTCCAGACCATCGGAGAGCACAAATGCAAACAGGCCCCGATGAACGACCGGCCGTACTTCCTCTGTGAATACGCGCACGCCATGGGCGTCGGTCCCGGCAACACGGAGGCCTACTGGCAGGAGATCTACCGCTACGACAACCTGATGGGCGGATGCGTCTGGGAGATGGTGGACCATGCGGTCCTCCACCCGGACGGCACCTACACCTACGGCGGCGACCACGGCGAGTACGTGAACGACGGCAACTTCTGTGTCGACGGCATGTTCTATCCGGACCGCACGCCCTCTGCCGGCGCGAAGATCATCAAGTTCATTTACCGTCCCATCCGGCTCCGCCATCTCTTCGGCGATGCATTCGAACTGTTCAACACGACCGCCTTCTCGGAAGGCGACCGTTACCAGATGACCGTCACCTGGAACGACGGCAAGCAGGTCGACGTGCCCGTCACGGCCGGGCCGCTGCAGAAGGTCCGCGTCACGGTGCCGCTCGGCGCCGAGGTGAACGGTACGCAGATCGCCGACGTCGTCGTCAGGGACAAAAAGACAGAGGAGATCGTTTCGGAAGGCTCCCTGATCCTGAAACAGGCGGGCACCGCGGCTCCGGCCACGAAAGCTTTCCCGGCCGATGCCTCCGTCGAGAACGGCCGCTTCACCCTGAAGCTGCCGAACGGCAAGACCATGACCACCGCGGACGAGGGCACGCTCCTGTACCGCGCCGGCACGGACAACGATTCCATCTTTGGCATCTACAGCAACATGCCGCCGTACTACGGTCAGAAAGAGACGCTCAAGTCCTGCGAGAAGACCGCGACCGGGTACAGGGTGGTCTCGGAAGTGAAGAACCGCATCGCCAGGTACCTCGTGGAAGACCTCTATGAGGGCACGGACGACGGCATCCTCGTCACGAGCCGCATCCACAAGAAGGTCGGCATCGGCACGCTGCCCCGCTTCGCGAAGTCGTTCCGCCTCGACGAGAGCTTCGACGACGTCACCTACACGGCCCGCACCGGCGAGAGCTACGCGGACATGAAAGAGCAGTTCCCGGTCCGCACCGTGTCCTGCAAAGTCGCGGACATGACCGAACCGAATCTGCGTCCGCAGGAGAGCGGCAACCGCTGCGACTGCACCTGCGCGGCCGTCTCTGACGGGACCGCGGCCGTCACCTTCGAGGCCGTGGAGAAGCCGTTCGAACTCAGCATCAAGCCCTATACGGACGAAGCGCTGAAGCACATGAAGCACCGGGAGGACGAGGTCCGCACCGGCACGTACGTGACCATCAACGCGTTCCAGATGGGCATCGGCACCGGCGCCTGCGGGCCCGGGATCGCCCCCGAGTTCAAGTACTCTTCCGACAAGGCATATGAGCTCAGGTTCCTCATCCGGTACTGAGCGGCCTGAACACAAAAACAAAACACTCCCTGTCCGGCCGGACAGGGAGTGTTCTTATGGTCTGATTCAGTTGGCCACTCTCAGGTGGTAGGTGTACCCGCCGGGCTGGCAGACACGGAACGTGTAGCCGTTCTGGAGGCACCACCGGATGACCCGGTCCATGGCGTTGACCGTGTACGGTTTGACGTCGTGGCACAGGACGAGAGACTGGTCGTGGTACTTCACACCGCTCGTGATGTTGTTGAAGACACCGTCGGACGTCCGGGTCTTGCCCGCGTCATCGGCGTCGACGTTCCAGTCATAGTACGTCATGTACCGCTCGCCCGCCTGCCTCGAGAGGTCGCTCATGACCCCGCGGCAGTACCGGCGGCTGACCGTGTTGGACGTGCCGCCCGGGAAGCGCATCATGGTCGAACGGTGACCGGTCTGCTTCTCGATGACTTCCTGGATGCGCTCATGGTCGCTCCAGAACCCTCCGGTGCTCTTGTAGATGGTCGCGTAGTTATGCGAATACGTATGGGCCGCAACGCCGTGGCCGGCCTTGTACTCTTTCCGGATGACATTCTGATAGCTCGGGTAGGCGCTCGTCACGAAGAACGTCGCCTTGACGCCGTACTTGTCGAGGATGCCGAGCAGCTGGTCGGTGTAGGCGGCGGGGCCGTCGTCGAAGGTCAGGTAGATGACCTTGCCGTTGTTCTGGACTTTGCCGTCGACGATCTTGTACTCGATGCCGCCCTTTTCATAGGTGCCGTTCTTCTTGAAGTCGACGGCTCCGTTCTTGATGTACCAGTTGCCGAGGCCGTTGGACGCGAGACCGGTGTAATCGAAATCGACACCGCCCTGCTTGACATACCACCAGCCGTGCTTGTTGCGGAAGACGCCGTTGGCACTCCAGTCGACCCGGCCGTCGCGGATGCGCCACCAGCCGTACTTGTTGTGCTCGACGCCTTCATGCTCCCAGTCGACCTTGCCGTCCCTGACATAGAACCAGCCGTACTCGTTCTGGCAGACTCCGGTGGCATCGAAGTCGACATAGCCGTTGCGGATGCGCCACCAGCCGTACTTGTTGTGTGCGATGCCGGTGTAGGACTTTTCGACTTTTCCGTCCTTCATGCAGGCCCATCTTCCTTTGGAATCCTGCTTGACCACCCGTTCACTGCTTGCGTATGCAGAAAGAGAATACATCGCCGCAAGGACACAGACCAGCAGGAACGCTGCTGTAAGCCGTTTGGCGATGGACCTGACTACTCTCATGTTTCATGCCTCTCCTGTTGTTCTCAAAAAATTCTCAAAGTTTATTGTAACGCAAGAGTTTGTGAAAAGACAATAATAATATGGAAAACTTTGCAAAAACGCTGACTCACGCGAGCCAGCTTTTGATGGTTTCGATCTCTTTTTGATATCCGGGGAGCTCATTCGGCGTCTCCAGGATGAAGGGCAGTCCCTGAAGCTTCGGGTGCGTGACGACCGCCTTCAGGTGCTCTTCCCCGATGCACCCTTTCCCCAGCTTCTCGTGGCGGTCCTTCTGAGCGCCGCAGGGGTTCTTCGAGTCGTTGAGATGGATGGCCTTCAGGCGTCCTAGGCCGAGGACTTCGTCGAAGCGGTCAAGGACGGCGTCGAGGTCGGAGAGGTCATACCCGGCGTCCCACACATGGCAGGTGTCGAGGCAGACGCCCATGCGGTCCTGCAGGTCCGGTCTCACAAGGTCCAGGATGGCCCGGAGTTCTTCGAAAGACCGGCCCACTTCACTTCCCTTTCCGGCCATGGTCTCCAGCAGGATCGTCGTCGACTGGCCGGGGTCCATGAGACGGTTCAAAGCGTCCGCGATCCGCGGGATGGCGGTCTCCGCGCCCTGCCCCACATGGCTGCCCGGGTGGAAGTTCAGGTACTGGCCCGGAAGGTAGTCCTCGAGGTTCTGAAGGTCGCCCCGAAAGACGTCTTCGGCGTGTTCCACCACATACTCCTTCACGGCGCACAGGTTCATCGTGTACGGCGCGTGGGCAACGATGGTCCCGAAGTCATGCTCTTTCAGGATGGCCCGCAGAGCCGCCGCGTCTTCCGGCACGACCGGTTTGGCGGCGCCGCCTCTGGGGCTGCGAAGGAAGAACGCGAACGTATCGCCTCCGAGGGAAAGCGTCGTCTTCCCCATGGCCTCCCAGCCCTTTGCCACGGAAACGTGGGCACCGATGTGGATCATGTGGTCCTCCTCACTTCAGGTTGACGATGGTGACACCGTCTTCGCCTTCTCCGTAGGCGCCGAGGCGGTGGGACTTCACGCGTTTGTTGTTGTCGAGGTAGCGCTTGACCGCTTTGCGGAGCGCGCCGGTCCCCTTTCCGTGGATGACGGTGAAGGCGTCGACGCCGTAGCGCAGCTGCAGGTCAAGGAAGCGGTCGAGCGTCATGATGGCCTCTTCCTGGGTCATGCCGCGCAGGTCGACCGAGGTCTCCACTTTGCCGGAAGCCTTGGTCTGGAAGGTGCCGCTGTGGGAGCCGCCGGTCCGCCGGCGCTCCTGTTTGCGTTCCGCGTTCTGCGCCTTCTGGGCCCGCTTCTGGTCGTCGAGGCGGATGCGCCCGATGTCCACGCGGGTCTTCAGGATGCCGGCGGTCACTTCGACCTGTCCCCGCTTGTCCGGCAGGGCCGAGACCATGGCGGGGCCGAGGTCCTTGACGAGGACACTGTCCCCGACCACGAGGTCCCGGGGCAGTTCGTAGTCATCGTCTTCCTCTTCAGCGGCGATGGGCCGTGTGATGTCATAGAGCGCGTCTTCGTGCTTGCGGATGGTCCGCTTTGCGTCAGCCGAGACCTGGGAGAGGTCTGCCGCGTGTTTGCGCTCTTTCTTCAGTTTTTCGAGGTCGTCCATGAAGAACGCCGCTTCCCGGCGGGCCTTGTCGAGGATCTTCTCGGCCTCGGCGCGGGCTTTTTCAAGTTCCGCGTCGCGCATCGCCTCGACGGAGTTCTTCACTTCTTCCGCCTTGTCGCGCGCTTCCCGTGCCTCCCGGGTCATCCGGTCGGCCTCTTCCCGCTCCTCGTCGAGGGCGGCGCGGCTCTGCTCAAGGGTCTCGACGACCCGTTCGAACCGGGAGTTCTCTTCGGAGACCAGTTCCTTCGCGCGGTCGACGACGTCCGACGACAGGCCGAGGCGCTCCGAGATGGCAAAGGCATTGGACCGGCCGGGCGCTCCGATGAGGAGCTTGTAGGTCGGCGACAGCGTGTTGATATCGAATTCGCAGGAGGCGTTCTCCACGCGGGGCGTCTCCAGCGCATAGGCTTTCAGTTCGGCATAGTGTGTCGTGGCGGCGACCTTCGCGCCCTGCAGATGCAGGCGTTCGAGGACCGCCATGGCCAGCGCCGCGCCCTCGACCGGGTCGGTGCCCGCGCCCAGCTCATCGATGAGGACGAGGGACTTCCCGTTGGCGTTCTTCAGGATGTCGACGATATTCGTCATGTGGGACGAGAACGTCGAGAGGGACTGTTCGATCGACTGTTCATCGCCGTTGTCCGCGTAGACCGACTCGAAGATGCACATCTTGCTGCGGTCCGCGACAGGCAGCATAAAACCGGAGGCCGCCATCAGGGACATGAGGCCGAGCGTCTTGATGGACACCGTCTTGCCGCCGGTGTTCGGGCCGGTGATGACCAGCGTGTCGAAATCATCGCCGAGGCGGATGCTGGTCTTGACCACCTTGTGCGGCTCGATCAGCGGATGCCGCGCTTCCCGGAGGTCGATGATGCCGGTATCGTTGAGGAGCGGAGCGGCCGCCTTCATGGAGTAGGCCATCTGGGCCTTGGCGAAGACCAGGTCCAGGTAGATGCCGCTCTCGTAGCTCTGTTTCGTTTCGCTGTAGATCGCCCCTGCCTGATCCGACAGGTCCGCGAGGATCCGCTCGATCTCCTCCCGCTCTTTCCCGAGCAGCACACGGATCTCGTTGTTCGCCTCGACGACCGACATCGGCTCGATGAACACGGTGGCGCCGGAGTCCGAGGTGTCCTGGACGATGCCGGCGACATCTCCCTTGTGCTCGCGTTTGACGGGCACGACGTACCGGCCGTTGCGCATGGTGACGATGGCGTCCTGCAGGATGGTCGAGTAGTGGGACGAATGGATGATGCGGTCGAGCTGGTCGCGGATCTTCATCTCCTGCTGGCGCAGCTTCCGCCGGATGTCCTTGAGTTCCGAAGACGCGTTGTCCGCCATCCGGTCTTCCGAGAGGATGGACGTGAAGATACGGTCCTCGAGGTACTTCTGCGGAGTCATCGTGTAGAAGTATGCGGAGAGCGTCGTGTCCACGCCTTCGCAGGACGAATACCAGTCCGAAAGGCCCCGGATGGCGCGCAGGGTCGAGCCCACCGACAGCAGTTCGCCCATGGACAGGACACCGCCCGTGGAGGCGATGTACAACTTGTTATTCACATTGACGAGGCCGCCGAAGGAGGGGCCGCCGTACTTCGCGAGGAGCATGTGCGCGTCCAGCGTCTCCTGCAGCAGCCGTTCCGCCGCCTTCAGCGAGGTCTCCGGCTGCAGTTCGAGCGCCAGTTCCTTGGCGTCCGCGGACTGCACGAAGGTCTCGAGGATGGCGAGGACCTTGTCGTAGTCGAGTGCGAGATAATGTTTGTTCATCGTGATCCTTTCGGTAAGCTCTTGTAAAAGTCTAATGTCTTGTAGCTTCGGCCCGTCTGCTGCAGCGCAAACTGTTCCGCCGCCTGCGACAGTTCCTTCATCGCCTCATCGGTCAGAGAGAAGTTGAAGACCTTCTTCTCCTCGCTGTAACAGATGAACCGCATGGCGGTCACCGCAGACAGAGACAGTGACATGCCGTCCGCCGGTCCGCCGCAGTTCGCGCAGAACAGGAGGCCGGAGGCCGGGTTGAAGAACATGGGGTCCGACTCATACGTGCCGCAGTTCTCACAGGCCACGAGATTGGGCATATAGCCCGAATTCGAGAGCGCCCGCAGTTCCGCGACCGCTTTCACCTGCACCGGCGGACGTTTCTTTTCCGCCATCAGGTAAAGGGAATTCAGAAGCAGTTTCAGAAGGTCTTCCGACTCATGGTTCTCCGGCGCCAGCTCACCGAACAGTTCCGCAAGGTAGAAGCCGATCGCCATGGCGTCGATGTCCTCGTTCAGTTTGAAAAACGAGGCTTTCGGGGTCGCGCTGTTCACGGAGTAGGAGTTCTTCCCCTTGTAGAAGACGAAGTCGTTGTAGGAGAGGAGCTGGGTCGTCGCGAGCATATTGCTCCTGACGGCGGTCGACCGCCGGACGAACGCCCGGATGAGTCCGTACTTCGAGGTAAGGACCGTGATGAGCGTGTCGGTCTCGCCGACTTTCTGGGTCTTGATGACCAGACCGTCGGTCTCGATATTCACAGCGCCTCACCTCCTTCAATATGGTTGCGAAATTCGCTGGAAAAGCTTCGCCTTGCTGCGAAGGTCGCGTTGCGGAGGCTGTTTCTGAGAATCAATAGCGCCTTCGGCGCACCCCGCAAAGCTCGATTCTTGCTGCGGCGAACTTTTCCCACGCGAATTTCTCATTATGATACTGTGATTAATTATATAAAAAAAGCCTGCGGATGACAAACGGTCTCCGCAGGCTTTTGTATTCAGTTTAGTCGAGCCCGAAATTGTGGATGAGTCCCTCGCGGTCTCTCCAGCCCTCGCGGACCTTGACCCAGCACTGCAGATTGATGTGGCAGTCGAAGAACTTCTCCATGTCCTCACGGGCGTAAGTGGAGATCTTCTTGAGCATGGCGCCCTTCTTGCCGATGACGATGCCCTTGTGGCTCTCTTTTTCGCAGTAGATGGTGGCGTCGATGTCGACGATGCCGCTGCCGTCTTCCCGCTCGTGCATCTGCTCGATGCTGACCGCGATGCCATGGGGCACTTCCCGTTCGAGGAGACGGAGCATCTTCTCGCGGATGATCTCCGCAGCGATGACCCGTTCGGGCTGGTCCGTCAGCGCGTCATCCGGGAAGAAGTGCGGGGACTCCTGAGCGAGGCGGGTCAGTTCCCCGAGGACCTCGTCGACCCCGTCGCCTTTGACGGCGGAGGTCGGGACGACCGCCGCGAAGTCGTGGAGCTGCATGAGTTCCGCAATGCGGACCGCCAGGTTCTCTTTTTCGGCGACCGTGTCGATCTTGTTGATGACAAGCACGCAGGGGATGCCCTCCCGCCGGATCTTCCTCAGGAGCTCTTCCTCGGCAGGGCGCAGGGCCGTTTCTCCGTCCTTCTCCGGTTCGACGACCAGGAGAGCGGCGTCGACCCCGTCGATGCCGTCGATGACCGCCTTGACCATCTTTTCGCCGAGTTTGTTCTTCGGACGGTGGTAGCCGGGGGTATCGGTGAACACGAGCTGGGTCTCATCCTGCGTGAGGACGCCCATGATGCGGGTGCGCGTGGTCTGGGGCTTGGCGGACACGATGGCCACCTTCTGCCCGAGCATTTTGTTCAGAAGCGAGGACTTGCCCACGTTGGGGCAGCCGACGATCGCGACGAACGCAGTTTTCGTTTCCATGTATGTGCGGGCGATTTACGCCTCATCCTCCATATAGTAGTTGCCGTCCCGGCGCAGGCCGAGCTCGGTGAGCGCCTTCTCTTCCTTCTCCCTCATGCGGACCATCTCAAGGCCGCCGTTCTCATGGTCATACCCGAGGAGGTGGAGCATGGAGTGGACGGTGAGATAGCCGACTTCGCGGTCGAGGGAGTGGCCGTAGCGCTCGGCCTGTTCCATCGCTTTTTCGAGGGACAGGACGATGTCGCCCAGCTGGGCTTCTCCGGTGGACAGGTTCATATCGTAAACACCGTCAGCGCCGAGGGGGAACGACAGGACGTCGGTCTCCTTGTCGATGTTGCGGTACTGTTTGTTGAGTTCACGGATCTGCTCGTTGTCGACGATCTTGACGGAAACTTCCGCGTCTTCCCTGAATTCTTCCATGACGAGCACTGCGGTGCAGCAGCGGCGGATGAGCAGACGGAGCCCTTTCGGGACTTTGACGGTTTTCTGATCGTTCGTGATGACGACTTTGACTTTTGCCACTTTGACATTCCTCCTTGTCGTAACAGTAGTGGCGGTTCACTTCCTGTGGTTCTTCTTCGCGGCGTCTTTTTCCTGCCGCTCGGCATAGCGGTCATATGCCTTGACGATCTCCTGGACGAGATGGTGACGGACGACGTCTTTGTCATTGAAATAGACGGTGGTGATGCCGTCGATGTCCTTCAGGATGCGGGTGACTTCTTTGAGTCCCGACTTCTTTCCGCCCGGCAGGTCGATCTGGGTGACGTCACCCGTGACGACGGCCTTCGAGTTGGACCCGAGGCGGGTCAGGAACATCTTCATCTGTTCAGAGGTGGTGTTCTGGGCCTCATCGAGAATGATGAAGCTGTCATCTAGTGTTCTGCCGCGCATGTAAGCGAGCGGTGCCACTTCGATGCTGCCGCGTTCGAGCTGTTTCTGGAAACTCTCGGCGCCGAGCATGTCGAAAAGGGCATCGTAGAGAGGGCGCAGATAGGGGTCGACCTTCTGCTGGAGATCGCCGGGCAGGAACCCGAGGCTCTCCCCCGCTTCCACGGCGGGTCTTGTCAGGATGATGCGGTTGACTTCCTTGGCTTTGAAGGCCTTGACGGCCATGGCGACGGCCAGGTACGTTTTGCCGGTACCGGCGGGGCCGATGCCAAAGACGACGGTGTTGTCCCGGATGGCCTCCACGTAGGCCTCCTGACCGAGGGTCTTGGCCTTGACGGGCTTGCCGCGGGATGTAATGCAGATGGCGTCCGCCATGAGCTTCGAGAGCTTCCGGTCGGCGCCTTCGTTCACCATCGAAATGACATAGTGGATGTTCTGCTCGTTCAGCTGTTCGCCCTTCTTCAAAAGGACCAGCATCCCCTGTACGGCACGGGCTGCCGCTTCGACCCGGTCTTCATCGTCGCCGGTCAGTTTGAGTTCACCGCCGCGATTCACCGCAGTCACATGATATTCGTCCTCCAGGATCCGGATGTTGCTGTCAAAACTGCCAAACAGGCCGGAAATGAGGTCGACTTCTTCGAACGGGATGCGTCTTTCTGCCATACGAGAACTCCTTTCGTCATTTTGCAACCATTATAGAGCACTTTTCACAAAAAAGATATACACAGTTTAGCTAAAGTTCCTAGTTTTTTTCAAGCCATTCTATGTACAACTTTTAAGCGTGTTTGTATAAAAAGAAGGCCCCCGAAACGGGGGCCTTCGACAGGTCGTTGCTTATTCAGCGTCACCAAGACCGGACTCGACGAGTTCGACGGCCTTCGCAAGAGCGGCTTCCTCATCGGGGCCTTCGCACTGGATCTCAAGTTCGGCACCGAACTTGATGCAGGCGGCCATGATGTTCATGATGGATTTACCGTTGACGGGCTTGCCGTTGAAGACAAGGGTGACGGTGCTCTGGAACTCGCTCATCTCTTTGATGAAGTAGTTCGCGGGGCGCATGTGGAAGCCTTCTTTGTTGATGACTTTAACGGTCTGAGATACCATGATAGCATTTCTCCTTTGAATTTATTAAATGGAATAATACCTGTTTAGACGGGCGTTTACGCCTTCTTGGCTTTGGCAGCTTTCTTTGCCGCCTTTTCCGCGTCGACCTCTTCCTTGGAGACGATGTCCTTCTTGAGGAGACCGAGCATCGCCATACCGGCAAGAGCACCCGCTGCCAGGGCGATCAGATAGAAGTACCATCTGCCGACCGTGGCGAAGACGAAGATACCGCCGTGAGGCGCCATGAGCGTGCACTTGAAGAGTGCGGAGAGAGCACCGGCGACACCGGAGCCGACCATCATGGCAGGAATGACGTGTGCGGGGTCAGCAGCTGCGAACGGGATGGCACCTTCGGTGATGAAGGAGAGACCCATGACATAGTTGGTCGCAGCGGTGGAGCGTTCCTGAGCCGTGAACTTCTGCGGGAAGAACTGGCAGGCCATCGCGATGGCGATCGGGGGAACCATGCCGCCGATCATGACGCAGGCCATCATCAGGTAACCGGCATCCGTGCCGAGGGACAGCATGCCGACACCGAAGAGGTAAGCAGCCTTGTTGATCGGGCCGCCCATATCGGTGGCCATCATGAGGCCGAGCAGGAGACCGAGAAGAACGATGAGGTTCTTGGCGTACAGGAAGTTCAGGAAGGTGGAGATGGCGTTGTTCAGCCAGATCATGACCGGGTCGATGGTACACATGACCACGGCGATGAGCGCAATGCCGAGCAGCGGATAGATGAGCATCGGGCGGATACCATCCAGGGACGGCGGGAACTTGGAGGTCAGTTTCTTCAGCCAGTTGACGATGAAACCGGCAACGAAACCGGCGAGCAGAGCGCCGAGGAAACCGGCGGAGACGTCCTGGCCGCCGGGAGCAGCCCAGGTGGCGCCGATCTTGGCGAGGTAACCGCCGACGAAACCGACAGCAAGGCCGGGCCGGTCAGCAATGGACATGGCGATGAAACCGGCAAGGACGGGAAGCATGAAGCCGAATGCCGCGCCGCCGATGGAGTTGAACCAGGCGGAGAGGGCGGTCATGCCGCCGAAGTCGGAGCCGTAAGGCAGGCCGTTGCGTGCACAGTAAATGGTGTCGAACAGGAAGGACAGGGCGATGAGGATACCGCCGCCAACGACGAACGGAAGCATGTGGGAAACACCGTTCATGAGGTGTTTGTAGACCTTTCTCCAGGTGCTCTCGTCATCGGATGCAGCCTCTTCCGTCGCAGCACCGGCTTCTGCTTTATAGACAGGAGCCGCACCGCTGGTGGCCTTGGTGATGAGTTCTTCTGCTTTGTGGATGCCGTCTGCGACCGGGACTTTGACGAGCGGTTTGCCGTCGAAGCGGGCCATTTCGACATTCTTGTCCGCCGCAATGATGACGCCGTCAGCACCGGCGATCTCTTCTGCGGTCAGGACGTTCTTGGCACCGCCGGAGCCGTTGGTCTCGACTTTGATCGGGATGCCCATCTCTTTGCCCTTCTTTTCAAGGGCTTCGGCTGCCATGTAGGTATGCGCGATACCGGTCGGGCAGGCGGTGACAGCGACGACGCGGGGGCCTTTCGCGGCAGCAGCAGTAGCTGCGGCGGCACCGGCGGCTGCAGTGGCAGCGACAGCGGCGACCTTTTTCTTCGGTGCCGGCTCTTCTTCCGGATATTTCGCGTCTTCCTGTTTGTTGATGATGTCAAGGAACTCTTCCGGGGTCTTGGCAGCGCGAAGAGCGGCACCGAAGTCCGGGTCCATGAGCATGACCATCAGTCTGGAGAGGATCTCCAGGTGAGCGTCGCCGGCGCCTTCCGGAGCGGCGATCATGAATGCGAGCGTTGCCGGCTGTCCGTCGGGAGCGTCATAGTCGACGCCGTCCGGGATGGTGATGGCGGCAAGGCCGGGCTGTTTGGCGGCAGCGGTCTTGGCGTGCGGGACGGCAAGGCCTTCGCCGATGGCAGTGGTGCTCTCGGACTCACGTTTCATGATGGCGGCTTTGTAGCCGGCCACGTCAGCCAGATTGCCCACTTTGTCGTGGAGCGCAACGAGCTTGTCGATGGCAGCTTCTTTACTGGCTGCGCTGACGCCGAGTTCGATGGCTTCCACTTTGAGCAGGTCTCTGATTCGCATAGTAGTTACCCTCTTTTCTCAATCAATGGATTCCGTAATTATATTCCATTCAACTGCAGGGACTTATTTGTCTTCAAAGCAGTTGTGATAGACTTCCCAAATCTGCTCTCCGGGAGCCAGGCCGTCGTTGAAGGCGGAGGCGCCGCCGGCCGCAGAGCCGAGTTTCAGTGCGTAGCGATAATCGTGTTTGGTCTCATAGCCGGCCACAAAGCCCGCGACCATCGAATCGCCGCAGCCGACATTGTTGATGGCTTTGCCCTCCGCAATGCCTTCCGAGTTGACCGCTCCGGTCTCGTCGACCAGGGTGGCACCCTTGCTGCCGCGGGAGACGAGCACGTTGACCGCGCCCATTTCCTGGAGCTTTCTCGCGTACTTCTCGATGAGTTCGACGTCGGTGGACTTGACGTCATCGTGGAAGAGTTCGGAGATCTCGTGATGGTTCGGTTTGATGAGGAACGGCTTGTAGGGCAGGACCTTCAGAAGGCCTTCGCCCGTGGTGTCGACGACGAACTTGATGCCGCGGCCGTCGAGACGCTTCAGGATGCGCTCGTAGATGTCTTCGGGGCAGCTTCCGGGGACCGCGCCGGCGAGGACCAGTACATCGCCCTCTTCCAGCTTGTCGAGGACCGCGAACAGGGCCTCGATGTCTTTGTCGGTCACTTCGGGGCCGGGAGCGTTCACATCGAACTGTTCCTGCGCGAAGAGCTTGACGTTGATGCGGGTGGTGCCGTGTTCGAGATAGACGAACTCGGTATCGATGCCCTCTGCCTGGACGAGGCGTTCGAGCTCATGTCCGGTGAAGCCGGCCGCCAGCGCGATGGCCTTGGTCGGGATGCCGAGACGGGACAGGACGACGGACACGTTGATGCCCTTGCCGCCGAGCAGGATCTCCGCGGACTTTGCCCGGTTGATGTCCTCTGAACCGACATAGTCGCAACGCATGACGTAGTCGAGCGCCGGGTTCAGGGTGACGGTGTATACCATGGTGCATGACCTCCTTTACTCCCCTACCACCTTGACTACCGTTTGTTCGGCATAACGCTGGTCGGGTAAATGATCGGTGATGATGGCGGAACTGTTGAGTGTTCCGAACGTGACGGTGGAGACTTTTCCGAACTTCGAGGAGTCGGCGAGCACGTAGGAGACGAAACTCCGGTCGATGGCCGCGGACTTCAGGAAGGCTTCATCGGTGTCCGGGGTGCTGTACCCGTACTTGGTAGAGATGCCGTTCGTGCCGATGAACGCTTTGGAGAAGTTGTAGGAATTCAGGTTCTGGGCCGCTGCCAGTCCGACGACCGCTTCCGTGACGGCTTTCAATTCGCCGCCGAGGATGTAGACGTGGAAGCCGCGCTTGGCCAGTTCCCTCGCGTGGACGATGCCGTTCGTGACGAAGGCGACGTCGTCGGGTTTCAGATAGTCGATCATGAGGAGCGTGGTGGTACCGGCATCGAGGAAGACGAAGTCTCCCGGCTGGATCTGCTCCGCCGCGTATTGGGCGATGAGCCGCTTCTCCTCAATGTTCTTCGAGATCTTGTCTTCGATGTTGTCTTCGCTCTGAAGAAACTGGCGGTTCGTCTGGGTGGCGCCTCCGTGGACACGGTGGAGTTTTCCCATGCGGTCGAGGGCCAGGAGATCTCTTCGGATGGTGCTCTCCGAGGTGTTCAGCTGTTCAGTCAGTTCGGTGACCGAAACGGCACCTTTTTCCTGCAGCTGACGAAGGATGGCTTCGTGGCGCTGCTGAGTCAGCATGGACATCTTGTTCACCTCGTTTCCCACTGTCTCCATTATAAGGTTTATTTGATTGATTATCAATCGATTTTGACCGATTTCGGCAAAGTTCGTTCAATATGCACCAGTTTCCTCCACTCGACTTGTCGTATCAAACAAATAAACCCCTGCAGAATGACCGGTTTTGACCGTTTCCTCTGACTGACCACTAAAACATTCATTTTCACTGCTCCCTATTGCCGTTTCTGGACACCTTTGGTATAATCTAGCGGAATTTTATCCTAATGTATTGTTTGAACAGGAGAAATGAGGCGTATTATGTCAACTTTCCGCCCCTTCCGCGCGGTCCGGCCCACGCCGGAATACGCATCCCGCGTCGCCGCCCTCCCCTATGACGTCATGAATGCTGACGAAGCCCGGGAGATGGTCAAAGGGAATCCCTATTCGTTCCTGCACGTCGACAAAGCAGAGATCGACCTGCCCCGCAACACTTACCACTATGATGACTCCGTGTATGAGACCGCAGCCAGAAACCTGCGGCACATGAAAGCGGACGGCATCATGGAGCAGGACGAGACGGCCTGTTTCTACATCATGGAGCAGACGTTCCGGGGACGCACCCAGACCGGACTTGTCGGCTGCGCCTCCATCGATGACTACAGGAACTCGGTCATCAAGAAACACGAGAACACCCTGCCCCCGAAACTGACGGACCGCATCCGTCACGTGACGGCCTGCAATGCCAATACCGGCCCCATCTTCCTCACCTACCGGAAGAAGGACGGCATCTCCGCGATCATCCGCCGGGTCAAGGCCAACGAGGAACCGGTCTACGATTTCGTCGCGGACGAGACCACCACCCGCTGCTGGGTCGTTTCGGACCCGGAGATCACGGAGCGTCTGACGATCCTCTTCGAGGACGTGGACTCCCTGTACATCGCCGACGGCCACCACCGCTGCGCCTCCGCCGTCCAGGTCGGAGAGAACAAGCGGGCGGAGCACCCGGGCTACACCGGCGAGGAGGAGTTCAACTTCTTCCTGGCCGTGGCCTTCGCGTCTTCGGACCTGGAGATCATGGACTACAACCGGGTCGCCAGAACGGACGACATCACGAAAAGCGAACTCTTTGCCGACATCGGCATCAAGTTCTATGTGGAAGAGGCGGAGACATCTCCCTACAAGCCCACCGAGCCGTGGACCTTCGGCATGTATTATGACCGGAAATGGTACAAGCTCATCGCCCGGGAGGACTCGTTCAACAAGAACGACCCCGTCGAGTCCCTGGACGTCTCGGTGCTGCAGAACAACCTCATCGACTATGCCCTGCACATCGCGGACCCCCGCACCGATGAACGGATCGCCTTCGTCGGCGGCATCCGCGGCCTCAAAGAGCTGGAGCGGAGAGCCAACTCCGACATGGACATCGCGTTCGCGATGTACCCCACCAGCATCGATCAGCTCATGGACATCGCCGACGCCGGGGAGCTCATGCCCCCGAAATCCACCTGGTTCGAGCCGAAGCTCCTCTCCGGACTCTTCATCCACGAACTGGACTGACACAAAACACAAAAAGACTCTCGATTTCTCGAGAGTCTTTTTTTTTGTATTTCGTTTATACCGGGATGACTTCGCCGGGGGCTTCGAGGGTGTAGCCGCCCATTTCCGTGAGGCGGGCAGCGAACTCGTCGCTCTTCAGGACCGCGAGGAAGCGCTGCACCTCCGGGGTCTCCAGGGCGGAGTCGCGGACGAGGAAGTCGTACTCCTCGTCCCACAGCGGGACGAAGTCGAGGTCGTAAGTCTTCGCGGCTGAGTAGATGCCCATGCCGGCGTCGGCGCCGCCGTCCGCGACGGGCGCGGCGACCGCGGTGTGGGTGTACTCTTCGCGGGTGTAGCCGTAGATGTCGTCCGGAGTCATACCTTCTTTCTCGAGCAGATAGTCGAGGAGGATGCGGGTGCCGGCGCCTTTCTGGCGGTTGACGTACCGTTTCCCGATGAGGTCTTTGACCGAGTGGATGTTTTCCGGGTTCCCCTTCTTGACCATGAGGCCCTGCTGGCGGATGACGCAGCAGATGAGGGTGACACCGCCGTCCGGGAAGTACTGCCGGACGTAAGCCTTGTTGTATTCACCGGACTCCGCGTCCAGAAGATGGATGCCGCCGAGGGCGGTCTCCCCTGCCCGCAGCGCCATGATGGCGCCCATGGAGCCGACGTGGGAGGAGACGACATAGGTCCGCGGATCCTGCCGGATGAGCAGGTCCGAGGCCTCGTCGATCAGCGGGTCGTGGGACCCTGTGATGGAAAGGCTGTTCTCCAGCTCCACCTTGTCGCGCTGCAGAGCGACGTCGACGGTGGCGCCGGCCTCGAGACCTTCACTGTTCTGGTCGACGACGAAGAGGCCGCCGGCCTTGGCAAAGCCGGTGACGACGCCCGCGCCTCTCGGCATGGGGACCGCGATATTCTTGCCGTCCACTTCCGCGACGCGGCAGCGGAGGAATTCTTCATATTTGAGAGACGAGGTCAGCTTGCGGGAGACCTGCGCCTGGACCTTCTCGTCCCGCTCCGGTTCGCGATGCGTCAGGAGCGCGCAGACATACTTGACGATCTCCTCCATGACGATGATGCCGGAGACCGGGTAGCCGGGCATGCCGCAGAACGGCTTCTTGCCGATCATGCCGAGGACGGCCGGTTTGCCGGGCTTGATGGCGATGCCGTGGACCAGCAGTTCGCCGAGGTTCGTGAGGATGGTGGACGTGTAGTCGTCCCGGCCGGCGGACGAACCCGCGATGGTCAGGACCGCGTCACATTCCTCCGCGGCTTTGGTGACCGCCGCTTCCAGAAGGTCGATCTTGTCTTTGACGACCGGGTAAACGACGGCGTCGGCGCCCCAGTCGGAGAGCATGGCGGAGAAGATGGCGGAGTTGAACTCCGGGATGTCGCCGGGCTTCAGGTCCGCGTCGCCGTCGACGATCTCATCGCCGGTCGGGATGATGCCGAACACCGGGCGTCTGACGACTTCCACTTCATAGACACCGGCCGCCATGAAGGCGCCGATGAGCGCAGGCGTCATGACGGTGTAGGACGGAACGATCATATCGCCCATGCAGATGTCTTCGCCGACCTGGCGGACATTGTCCCAGGGAACGCAGGCGGAGTACAGGAGGACGTCCCCGCCCTCTGCCTCGACGACGTTCTCGATCATGACGACCGCGTCGGTGTTCTCGGGCAGCGGGTCGCCGGTGTCGACGACGATGTAGTCCGCTTCGGTCAGACGGACCGGGTTCCCCTCGGTGGCGCCCGCGGTCTTCGACGCGAGGACGGCAATGCCGTCCATGGCGCTCGCGACGTAGTGGGGCGAGGAGCGGACCGCGTAATGGGCACGTGCTGTCACGCAGTTGTTGGCCTCCCGGACCTTGACCACTTCTGTGGCGACGGGAATGTCAGCAGCGCGGACCGCGTCGACGATCTTCTGCCGCGCTTCGTCCAGCGTGATATTGGTCAGGAACTCATACTTTTTCAAAACAGTAACACCTTCACTTTCGCTCCCCGTTCCAGGCCTTCCAGGTCTCTCGGGATGGTGATGGTCCCGTCCGCGCGGGACAGGACAGAGACGACACCGGACTTCGCCGGCAGCGGGACGGCTTTGCCGTTCTCCAGCGCCACGCCGAGGATCTCCTCCCGGCCGTGGTTCGACGGCACCTTCTGAGAGAGTTCGGCCTCGACATAACGCGGGACCGCGATGGCGCCTCTGCGCTTCAGGATGGCCGGTTTCGCGAACAGATGGAACGTATAGAACGCGGCGGCCGGATGGCCCGGCAGGCCGAAGGCCGGCACATCGCCGTCGAGCATCGCGAACATGGTGGGTTTGCCCGGTTTCAGGGCGACACCGTGGAAATAGACTTCTCCGAACGAGGCCAGGACGCGGTTCACGTTGTCCCGCTCCCCGACAGACGAACCGCCGGAAATGATCAGGAAGTCACATTCCTTCCGGACTCTGTCGATCGCCTCCCGCAGAGCGTCTTCTTCATCGGGCACGATCGGATACTGTTTCGCATGGCATCCCAGTGCCTCAACGGCGGCCGCGAGCGTGACCGAGTTGATGTTGCGGATCTCCGTCCCCTTCGGGGTCTCGGTGTAGTCCACCAGTTCGTCGCCGGTGGACAGGATGCCGACGGTCAGGGGCTTTCTCACCTTGAACTCGGAGATGCCCAGCGCCGCCAGGACCGCTGTGTGACGGGGTTCCAGCATGGTGCCCTTCGGGACGGCGACCTCGCCGAGCGCGATGTCATCGCCCTTCGCGTTGACGTTCTCTCCCGGAGCGACTGGTTTCAGCATATAGCGGAACTGGTCGCCGAGGTCTTCGGTGTGCTCGACCATGACGACGGCATCGGCCCCCTCCGGGACCTGGCCGCCGGTCGGCACCTGCATACAGGACGCCTTCGGCAGGACACGTTTCTCGTCTTCGCCCATGAGGACCTTGCCCGCATAGGTGACCATGGCGGGCAGCGCTTCGGAGCAGCCGTAAGTGTCGGCGGCATGAACGGCAAACCCGTCCACGGTGGAACGGGCATAGGCCGGCAGGTCTTCGGGGCTCAGGATGTCCTCCGCGACGACTTTCCCGAGAGCATCCGGCAGAGACACGGTCTCCGCCTCCGCCGCTTCGGGGATCTTTTCGAGAATGATGCGGACCGCTTCTTCCCGTGTAACGACATTCAACATGATAGATGGATCACTTTCTTGCGCATTCGGAGGCCTCGCCGAGGAGGATCTCCAGCCCGTGGCGCAGGGGCGGCAGAATGAATTCGAGGCTCTCTTTGACGGCCTTCGGGCTGCCGGGCATGTTGACGATGAGTGTCTGTTTCCGGATGCCCGCCGCGGCTCTCGAGAGCATGGCTTTGTTTGTGATGGTCATGGAGTAGGCGCGCATGGCCTCGGGGATGCCCGGGACCAGGCGGTCGCTGACCGCGATGGTGGCTTCCGGGGTGACATCCCGCATCGAGAAGCCGGTACCGCCGGTCGTGAAGATGATGTCGGCAATGCCTTCGTCGGCGATGCGTTTCATCTCGCTCTCCAGCGTCTCCTGATCGTCGGGGACGATCTTGTACTCGGTGACCGTATAGCCTTCCGGCTCGATCATCTCCTGAATGGCGGGACCGCTGAGGTCCACCCGCTCTCCGCGGGACCCTTTATCGCTGGCGGTCAGGATGGCCGCTTTGAAAATGCGTCTTTCTTCGCTCATATCATTAACCTCCGATCAGAGACATATCTCTGGTATCGATATCCTGTTTTTCCGCGTAATCGAGGAACGTGTGCTGTTTCGGCTTCTTGTCGAGGGTCTTCCGGATGAGCACTTTCAGTTCCTCATCTGTAGCGCCTGCGCGCAGAGCATCCAGAAGGTTCAGGCCGACATTGTACTGCAGGCACAGTTTCAGGAAGCCGTCCGATGTCATTCGCACCCGGTTGCAGTCTTCGCAGAAACTGTGACTCATCGCGGAGATGACGCCGACGGCGCCCCGGAACCCTTCCAAGCGATAGTATCTGGCAGGCCCGTATCCATGAGCTGTGGGGTCCTCGGCAAGTTCTCCGAACGCGTTCCGCAAAATGTCGAGCAGTTCATCCTTGTAGATCGCCTGCTCGTAGTCGTGCTTGCCGATGGGCATGTATTCGATGAACCGGACGCAGACGGGAAGAAACTTTGAAAGGGCAGCGATCTCCGGGATCTCATCATCGTTGACGCCCCGCATGGCCACACAGTTCACTTTCGTGTTGAGACCCGCTTCCGCGGAAAGGCGGATGGCGTCGAGCACTTTTGGAAGGTTCCCCTCCGTGCGGGTGATCTCATTGAACCGCGCCTCGTCCAGCGTGTCGAGGCTGATGTTCACAGCGCTGAGGCCGGCCTCTTTCAGGTCCGGCAGCATCTCCGGGAGCAGCAGGCCGTTGGTCGTCATGGAGACCGATTCGATGCCCGGCAGTTCGTGGATGTCTTTCACCAGAGAGACGATGCCCTTTCGGACCGTCGGCTCTCCCCCGGTCAGCCGGATGTGTTTGACCCCGAGCTCTGAGAACAGCCGGATGAGCCGCATGAGTTCCTCATACCGGATGACCTGTTCGTGAGACATGAGTTCCACGCCTTCGGGAGGCATGCAGTAGACACAACGGAAGTTGCAGCGGTCGGTGACGGAGACCCGGAGATAGTCGATGACTCTTCCGTACCGGTCTGTCATAACACCGCTCCTTTCAGAGCGCCGCTCTCATAGAGTTCCATGATGAAGTCCGCAATGCCGGTCACGTCTTCCCGGTCGAACACCGGGACGCCCGCTTCATAGGCACCGTTTTCGGCGATGTACCCCAGCACCTTGTCTTCGCTCAGCGCGGGAGAACGCTCGTCGTTCGGTTTGATGATCTCGAGCTTCGGAAGCTCTGTTCCCCGCAGGCCTTCGACCAGGAGCAGATCTGCCTCCGGGAACTGGATGAAGAGTTCCTCGTACGGCGGCAGGAGCTTGCGGGAGATCTGGTACTGCTCGTCGTCAAAGAAGAGGGTCCCGGATGCGCCCACCTGCAGGAACCGGTACGTGTCGGTGCCCGGCATGTCGGGTGTGAAATGGCCGCCGTTCTTGAAGACTGCCACTTTGAGCCCCCGGGAGATCAGCTCGGGGATGAGCTTCTCCAGTACCGTGGTCTTGCCGCTGTTCTTGATGCCGCAGACGGCGATGACGGGCTGCTGCGGTCCGTAGGCGATGTCGCCGGACTTGCCGCCGCTCTTCTCGCAGAGGTGGATGTTCTCCATCCGCATGCGTTTGTCCATCGCCTTGCACATATCATAGATAGTGAGGAGGGCCACATGGACCCCGGTCAGGGCCTCCATCTCGACGCCGGTCTTGCCGTCTGTCTTGACGGTACAGAACGCTGTGATCCTGTGCTGCTCGTCGTCGAGTTCGAAGTCGACGGACGCCTTGGTCACCGGCAGCGGATGCGCCATCGGGATGAACTCCGGTGTCTTCTTGACGGCCATGATGCCGGCGACACGGGCCACACCCAGTACATCGCCCTTTTTGGCGGTGCCTTCGTGGATCGCCTTCATGACTTCCGGCGAGACCACGATGGTGCCCTTGGCCGTGGCGGTACGGGACGTCACCGCTTTCCCGGAGACATCGACCATGACGGCATTCCCTTTTTCATCGAAATGATTGAATCCCATAACGGACCCCCATTGTTTTAGTATAATCCCTTATATTATATAAAAAAAGCAGCGTTTCAACAACCGGGAAAACCGCAAGGAAATCGTTCCCTTCCACAGACACTTTTCTTTTTTTGTCGCATACAAGAATAGGTATTCTATGCTATAATTATTTTTGGCATAAAATAGGTTTTTGCGAAACTGAACAAAGGAGGTTCTGGAATGGAAGGAACAAAAGCCATCGATCTGGCTCTGCTCGATCCTGTCCTTGACGAGTACAAGGGTGTTTCGGGCAGCCTCATCGCCATCCTGCAGAAGACACAGGCCATTTACGGCTATCTTCCGGAGGAGGCGATCAACTACATCGCCGAAGTGACCGGCACGGCGCCGGCCACCATCTACGGTGTGGCGACTTTCTATGCACAGTTCCGGCTGCAGCCCGTCGGCAAGCATCTCATCATGCTCTGCCAGGGAACTG
Organism: Acutalibacteraceae bacterium; assembly: GCA_045657845.1. Lineage (GTDB taxonomy): Bacteria > Bacillota > Clostridia > Oscillospirales > Acutalibacteraceae > RUG420. The sequence goes on from JAZOTY010000117.1 coordinate 22,464, forward strand.
CCTGCCACGTCAACGGCGCGGAGCTCATCTCCGCCGCGATCACAGATGAACTGGGCATCGAAGACGGAGAGACCACGGAGGACGGTCTCTTCAGCATGGAACACGTCGCCTGTCTCGGCTGCTGCTCGCTTTCCCCGGTCATGATGATCAACGGAAAGACCTACAGTACCCTGACCCCCGACAAATGTCGCAAGGTCCTTCGTGAACTCGCCAGTGAAGGAGGTGCCGATGCATGAAACTCGTAGTTGGTGAAGGCAGCTGCGGACTCGCGGCCGGCGCCGGCGCAGTATATGAGCGTCTGGACACCCTTCTGAAAGAAAGCAACCCGAGCGGTGTCGTGCTCGACATCACCGGTTGTAACGGCATGTGCTTCCTCGAGCCGATCGTGGACGTCTACGATGACGATGGCACCCTGCACCGTTATGTCCGCGTCACAGAAAAGGACGCTGACGACATCTATGCCGCGGCCACTCAGGGAGACCTCTCCCTCATCGGACGCCTCGGCATCACCCCGGACGAAGCCCACTTCCTGGAGGCGCAGACCCGCGTCGCCCTTCGGGACTGCGGTCTCATCAATCCGGAGAACATCGATGACTACATCGCCAGAGACGGCTACAAGGCCATCGAGAAGATCCTGAAGACCGGCATGACCCAGGACGATGTCATCGAGCAGATCGACATCTCCGGCCTCCGCGGACGCGGCGGCGCCGGTTTCTCCACCGCCTTCAAATGGAGAGCTGCAAAGAACTCCGAAGGCGATGAGAAGTACCTCATCTGTAACGCCGACGAAGGCGACCCCGGTGCATTCATGGACCGTGCCGTCATCGAAGGCGACCCGCATAACCTCATTGAAGGCATGCTCATCGGCGCCTATGCCATCGGCGCCAGCACGGCGATCGTCTATGTCCGTGCCGAGTACCCGCTGGCCATCGTCCGTCTGGAGAAGGCCATCAAAGACGCCACGGAGCGCGGTTACCTGGGAGACAACATCATGGGTTCCGACTTCTCCTGCACCCTGCGCATCAAAGCCGGTGCCGGCGCCTTCGTCTGCGGCGAAGAGACTGCCCTCATCGAGTCCCTGGAAGGCAAGCGCGGCATGCCGCGTCTGAAACCCCCGTTCCCGGCACAGGCCGGCTACTGGATGAAGCCCTCCAATATCAACAACGTCGAGACTTACGCCAACGTCCCCTGGATCATCAACAACGGCGGCGCCGCCTTTGCCGCTATGGGTACGGATGATTCCAACGGAACCAAGGTCTTTGCCCTTTCCGGCAAGATCAAACGCGGCGGTCTCGTCGAGATCCCCATGGGCACCACCCTCCGCGAGGTCATCTTCGACATCGGCGGCGGCATCAAGAACGACGTGCCCTTCAAAGCCGTCCAGCTGGGCGGTCCCTCCGGCGGCTGCGTGCCGGCTGAAAAGCTCGACACCACCATCGACTATGCCGAACTCGGCAAGACCGGCGCCATCATGGGTTCCGGCGGTATGGTCGTCATGGACGAGACCACCTGTATGGTCGGTATGGCGAAGTTCTTCCTGGACTTCACCGCCAAAGAGTCCTGCGGTAAATGCGTCCACTGCCGTCTCGGCACGAAGCGCATGCTCGAGGTCCTCGACCGCATCGTCAAGGGCCAGGGCGAAGAGGGCGACATCGAGAAACTCGAAGAGCTGTGCTACGCCATCAAGGACGGTGCGCTCTGCGGTCTCGGTCAGACGGCCCCGAACCCCGTGCTCACCACCATCCGGTACTTCCGCGATGAGTTCGAAGCTCACATCAAGGATCACCATTGTCCTGCCGGTGAGTGCCGCGACCTCATCACCTACTCCATCAACAAAGAGAAGTGTGTCGGCTGCTCCGCCTGCGCACGCCAGTGTCCGGCAGACGCCATCACCGGCGAGCTCAAGAGCCCGTTCACCATCGATCCCGACCTCTGCGTCAAGTGCGGCAACTGTAAGACCGCCTGTAAGTTCGGCGCAGTGGAAGTACACTGAGAAAGGAGGCCTGACCTATGTCTATCAAATATACCATCGACGGTATCGAAGTCATTGCAGAGCCTTCTGATACCATACTCTCCTCCGCGGTCCGCGCGGGCATCGACATCCCGACCCTCTGCTTCGACAAGCGCACCGCCATCTACGGTGCCTGCGGCATCTGCCTCGTCGAGGTCGAAGGCGTCCCGAAACTGCTCCGTGCCTGTTCCGCGAGACCTCAGGAGGGCTACGTGGTCCGCACCGACACCGACCGTGTCGTCCGTGCCCGGAAGACCGCTCTCGAGCTGCTCCTCTCCGACCATACCGGCGACTGCCGCGGCCCGTGCAAACTGAACTGCCCGGCCATGACCGACTGCCAGAAATATGTCCAGGAGATCAAGAACGGCGAGTACAAGAAAGCGGTCGAGACCATCTACGAAGCCTTCCCCATCCCCGCCTCCATCGGCCGCGTCTGCCCGCATCCGTGTGAAGACGCCTGCCGCCGGCAGCTGGTGGAAGAGCCCATCTCCATTGCGTTCCTGAAGGCCTTCGCCGCGGACAAGATCCTGGCCGAAGACCCCTATGTCATCCCTGTCGAGCCCGACACCGGCAAGAAAGTCGCCATCATCGGCGGCGGCCCCGCCGGTCTGACGGCCGCCTACTTCCTGCGTCAGTGGGGCCATGCGGTCACCATCTTCGACCAGCAGCCGAAGATGGGCGGTATGCTCCGCTACGGCATTCCCGAGTACCGTCTGCCGAAGGCAGTCCTCGATCAGGAGATCGCGATCATCGAGAAAGCCGGCGTCGTCCTGAAGAACAACGTCAAACTCGGCAAAGACATCCAGTTCGATGACATCCGCAACGAATACGACGCGGTCCTCCTCGCCATCGGCGCATGGACCTCCATCCCGATGCGCGTCCCGGGTGAAGACCTGGACGGCGTCGAAGGCGGCATCTACTTCCTCGAGAAGCTCGGCCTCGGCGAGAAGCCGCTCCTCGGCAAGAACGTCGCCGTCTGCGGCGGCGGCAACACCGCTATGGACTGCTGCCGTACCGCGGTCCGACTGGGCGCTGAGAACGTCTACGTCGTCTATCGCCGTACCCGCAACGAGATGCCCGCAGCGGACATCGAGATCGAAGAGGCTGAGGAAGAAGGCGTCACCTTCAAGTTCCTCACCAACCCCGCCGAGATCTACGCAGACGAGAACGGCCACGTCGCCGGCATGAAGCTGCAGATCATGGAACTGGGCGAACCGGACGCTTCCGGCAGACGCCGCCCGGTCCCGGTGGAAGGTGCCATTGAAGATATCAAGGTCGACAACGTCCTCATGGCCATCGGCCAGGTCGCGAAGTGCGACGGCGTGGACGGCATCGAACTTACGAAGAAGGGCACCATCGTCGCTGACGATATGACCTTCCGCACCAACATCGACAACGTCTTCGCGGCAGGCGACGTCACCAACCGTGGCGCCGGCATCGCCATCGAAGCCATCGGCGAAGCCCAGAAAGCTGCGCTGTGCATCAACAACTATCTCGCTGGCGATGAAGTCCGCTACAAGAAGCCTTACTTCGTCGAAGACGAAAAGACCGAAGCCGACTTCGAAGACCGCGAGAAACAGCAGCGCGAGAAGATGCCCGGCCTCACTCCCGAGGAGCGCCGCGACAACTTCAAGCCCATCTACTTCGGCTTCACCGAAGAGCAGGCGAAGAACGAAGCGTCCCGCTGCCTTGACTGCGGCTGCCATGACTACTATGACTGCCGTCTCATCAGCTACGCGAACTGGTATGACGTCGAACCGGAGAAGTTCCCCGGCGAAGTCCACGCCCGTCCCATCATCCAGGTGGCCGATCCCATCAGCCACAACCCGGACAAGTGCGTGCTCTGCGGTCTCTGCTACCGCACCTGCGACCAGGTCGTCGGACAGACGTTCATCGGCCTGTACAACCGCGGATTCAGCACCATCGTCAACCCGATGGTCCCCGCCGACAAGGCTGCCACCTTCTGCGCCACTTGTCTCAAGTGCGTCGAGGTCTGCCCGACCGGCGCCATGAAATCCGAGATCCCGGTCATGCGCCGCGTCGAGCGCTGACCACTCAGCATCGACGTTCGCACGCCGAACGCACATCAACCAACCTCAAAAGAAGCTGCAGCACTTCGCTGCAGCTTCTTTCTCTCTGCCCAAAGTCCTTGCATCCACATATCACTCGAACTCCTATTTGCAATACTCACCAGACTTGTATTTGCACGTCTAAGCCCGGCCCCATGACCGGGCTTTCATTCTTTTTACTTGATATGCCTCGCTTCTGGGGAAGGGGAAGCCAAAGAGCGTAGGAGAAAGCCACCTTCCCCTGTCCCCGGACCCCTACCCCTTCCGGCTTTCTCGCTGGCCGGGAGAAATCTTTCAGCCGGAGCGAGG
>JAZOTY010000118.1:0-10877 GCA_045657845.1 Acutalibacteraceae bacterium
TATGTCGACCTTCAGGTCGCTCTCGAAGAGACTGCCGGCTCCAACATCAAAGTCGGCGCTGAAAACTGCCACTGGGCTGCCAACGGCGCTTTCACCGGCGAAGTTGCTGCTCCCATGCTGAAGGAAATGGGCGTCGAGTACGTCGTCATCGGCCACTCTGAGAGAAGACAGTACTTCGGCGAGACCGATGAGACCGTCCGCGACCGCACCCGCGCCGCGCTCGACAACGGCCTCAAGGTCATCCTCTGCGTCGGTGAGACCCTCGAGCAGAGAGAGAAGAACATCACCTTCGAGACCATCGCCATCCAGACCAAGATCGCTCTGACCGGCGTCTCGGAAGCAGAGCTCGCGAACGTCATCATCGCCTATGAGCCTGTCTGGGCCATCGGCACCGGCAAGACCGCGACCGACGAGCAGGCCAATGAAGTCAACCACTTCATCCGCACCCTCATTGCTGACCTCTACAGCAAGGAAGCTGCCGACAAGTTCGTCGTCCAGTACGGCGGCTCCATGAACGCCGGCAACGCGGAAGGCCTCGTTGCTCAGGAAGACATCGACGGCGGCCTCATCGGCGGCGCTTCTCTGAAGCCGGCCGACTTCGCCAAGATCGTCGAAGCTGCCAGCAAATAAACCGGCTTTACAGACAACAAAAACTCCGAACCATCCGGTTCGGAGTTTTTTTTATGATGATCTGGTTCAGCCTGATTTGATTCAGCCGGCCGGCTGATCTTTCGCGGGTTCTTCTCCCGGCAGCGGCGTGAGGTCGGGCGCCCGCAGGTTCTGCGCATGCGGCAGCCGGACTTCAAAACAGGTGCCGTTCTCGTTCGAGAAGGCAAGGCCGATCTCGCCGTGATGCTTTTCGATGATCTTCTGCGCGATGGAGAGGCCGAGGCCGTAGCCGCCCTTTTCCCGCACCCGGGACTCATCGACCCGGAAGAACCGCTCAAAGATGTGTTCGGCTTTTTCCGGCGGGATGGGGTCGCCGCTGTTCGTGACCGTCAGGACTTCCATGCGGCGGGGGCCGGAGGCCAGCTTCACCCGGATGGTACCGCCCTCATTCACATACTTCGTCGCGTTCTCCACGAGGATCATGACGACCTGTTTCAGCCGTTCGGCGTCGCCGACGACCTGAGAGTTCCGCGCGACGTCGGTCTCCAGCGAGATGTTTCGCTCAAAGGCCAGAGCCTCAGTCGTCAGGACCACTTCTTCAACGACATCGCTGAAGTTGATGAGGCGGAAGTTGTAGTGCATGTCCATGGCCGCGTCGGAACGCGCCAGGAAGAGCATCTCATTGACGAGTTTCGACATGCGGTTCGCTTCCATCTTGGTGCTGTCGATCCATTGCCCGGACTCCCGGACCGTTTTGTCCGGACTGGTTTTCAGGATGTCCAGGTTCGCGAGGATGACCGCGATGGGTGTCTTCAGTTCGTGGGAAGCGTCGGCGATGAACTGCTGCTGGGTCCGGATAGCCTCGTCGACCGGCAGGATGGACCGCCGGGCGAGGTACTCACAGAGCAGAAAGATGAGGATCAGGAGGATGAAGGCCAGCGTGATGTACAGGCGGAACTGGAAATAGATCGCCCGCAATTCACTGGCGCGGTCGAGAAGGGCCACTTTGGTCCCGATCCCCTCCAGGGGCTGTTTCATGTATCGGATGTTGGTCTGGATGATGCCGGATGGTTTTTTCGCCTGAAGGACGGTTTTCTCGATCTCCTCCCGGTCGGCGTCTATCTTTTCCCGAAACGTTTTTCCGGGTGTCAGCGAGAGCAGGAAATCTCCATCCTCCGACAGGATCATGATGGCGGACTCGTCGCGGATCTCGATGGCTTCCCAGTCGACCTCGGCCGTATCCGGTTTTCCACCCTTCCCCTCACGGACCATGACCGTCTCGGGGGTCACACTCGCCAGAAGGTCCTGCATCGTGTCTTCCGCGTTGTTTTGCCCATACGTATAAGAGGCAACGATCAGAAGTACCGTTGCCCCGGTGAGGATGATGAGCGCAAGGATCATCGTATCCAGAATGAATCGGCGTCGAAGCTTTGTCAGCACGTTACGCGCTCACCTCCAGGCGATAACCGATCTTTCGAACCGTCGTGATGCTGGCTCTGGAATTCAGATGCTTCAGCTTCTTGCGAAGGAACGAGATGTACACTTCCACGTTGTTGTCTTCCGCGTCGGACTCCGCGCCCCAGACCTTCACGATGAAGTCTTCCTTCGGGACGATGACGTTCGGGGCGGACATGAGGAGCCGCATGATCTCGAACTCTTTCGGGCCGAGGGGCAGGGACTTCCCGTTGCCCTCCAGCGTGTAGTTGGAAAGGGAAAGGACCAGGTCTTCAAACTCGAGTTCATCCATGACGACTTCGCCCTGCCGCCGGGAGATGGCGCGGACACGCGCCAGCAGCTCTCCGGGAATGAAGGGCTTGGTCAGGTAGTCGTCGGCACCGGCGTCGAGACCTTTGATCTTGTCGACGGTGTCATCTTTGGCGGTCAGCATGATGACCGGAGTCGTATTCTTTTCTGCGCGCATCCGGCGAACGACTTCGAACCCGTCCATTTTCGGGATCATGACGTCGAGGATGATGCAGTCGTAAATGCCGCTCATGGCATTGTCAAACGCGCTTTCTCCGTCATAGACGATGTCGGCGGTGTATCTCTGCGCTTTCATGATCTCCCCGAGCGCTTCCGCCAGACGGACTTCGTCTTCTACGATCAGAATTCTCATAAATGTTATCTCCCATTCAGGTCTGAGACCCTCACATATAATATCCTTAAATTAGATTATAAACGAAAACTCGGTTCCCTTCAATAAAAGAAGCGCATTGCTCCAGCAATGCGCCTGATTTGATGGTTCGTTCTCAAATATCCCGCAGCAGACCGGTCCTCGGATCGGCGGAAAGAACGATGTCTTCATCGGTGATGTTGAGATATTGTTTGATGTGCTGGAAACTCTCATCGGAGATGACGTGTTCCAGACGGCAGCCGTCTTCATAGGCGGTGTCCTCATCGACGCCCATCTTCATCAGCAGGTGAGACAGAACGACCTGGCGTTCGAACAGATCGGTGGCGACTTTCCGTCCGGTCTCGGTCAGAGTGATGGACTTGTCCTCATGGAACGTGATGTACCCGGACTCTCTCAGGATGGAGACCGCCCGGCTGACACTGGGTTTCGAGAAGCCCATGTACTCGCTGATGTCGATGGAATGGACCGTAGGCTGCTGGAGAGAAAGCCACAAAATAGTCTTGAGATACATCTCTCCGGATTCCTGTAACTTCATATCCGAGCCTCCTTCCCTTTCCGTTGAAAAAAGATAAAAAAATGGAGCGGGTAATGGGAGTCGAACCCACCTATTGACCTTGGGAAGGTCACATTCTACCGATAAATTATACCCGCATAGCGTTATATATTATATGCGACTATGCGGGGGTTCGTCAAGTCAGATGAGCGCAAAAGACCAGACCGTATTCCGCCGGAATCCATCGCCCTGTTTCAGGACCGGAGACGGCGCGGCGGGCAGGTGGACAGCGTCCGGCCAGCCCTGCGCTTCGAGGGCGGCGCCGGCAAATGGAACGAGCGGTCCGTCCGCCAGTTCGATGCCTTCTTCCGGGACGTTGCAGGTGTACATCACAAAGGCGGGCGCGTCGGTCGAGAGCGTCACCGCCCGGCCGGAAACGGCATCGGACATGCGAAGGGAATGGTTCCCCTCTTCCCGGAACAGGAAGGGGTGGTCGTAGCCGCGGCCCACCATGACGTTCTGCGGATGCTCCGACGCCCGTCCCTGGGAGAAGGGCTCTCCGAGACGGAAGTCGAACGCGGTGCCGTCCACCGGCAGGATATTGCCGGTCGGGATGAGGTCTTCCCGCAGTTCGAGGAACCGGTCCGCGTCGGCGATGAGCGTCTGGGACAGGATATCTGCCTTCCGGTTTCCGCTCAGGTTGAAATAGGTATGGTTCGTCGGGTCGAACAGCGTGTCCTCCGTCGACGTGGCGCGGTACTCGATGTGGAACCGGTCGCTGTTGTCGAGGATGTATGTGACCTCAGCGTGGACCTCTCCGGGGAACCCGTTCTCGCCGTCGGGACTGGTGTACAGGAACGTCACCGACACTTTCTGACGCTGGTCGCAGACCGTCGGGTCCGGCAGGTCGAAGACCTCGGCGTCCCAGATCGCTTTCGAGAACTCCCCGTTCCCGTGCAAACTGTTGTCGCCGTCGTTTTTCGGCAGATCGTACATCGCCCCGTTCAGCGGGAAAGAGGCTCCGTCGATGCGCCCGGCTGTCCGCCCCACGATGGCGCCGAGGTACAGTCCCGCGTGGGCGATGTACCCCGTGAGGTCCGGGAACCGCAGAACGATGCTTTCAACGGTCCCGTCCCGGTCCGGCATCCGCACGTCCGTGATGATGGCTCCGTAGTTGATGCACGACACCGAGATGCCGTGGTCGTTCTGCAGGGTGTATTCGGTCACCGGCACCGGGCAGAGGCCCTGCGGGTCCGGGAAGGTTCTGGTCGTGACTTTCATAAAGACTCCTTGGCTAGCAGGTCCGCGGTCTGCGGGCCCGGGGTTTCGTGCAGGGAGGCGATATACGCGTCCACCGCGCGGGTCAGTGCTCTCGCGATGCCGCGCTGATCGTTCAGCAGCACAGCGCGGTCGTGCTCGTTGGACAGGAAGCCCAGTTCGCAGAGACAGCTCTCGACGCCCTGGGGGAAGTTCCGGTACTCATTGACCCCGTAGGCAGGGTTGCGCCCGTCCACGTATGCGCCGGTGGCGAGGCAGCCGTACTCACGGATCATGAAGTAATAGTCGGTGTCCGTTGTGGCGTTGTAAAAGGTGTAGCCCTTCCTGCGCGCCTTGCTCCGCTCTGCGGCAAGGTCCCGGTTCGAGAAGGTCCGCACATAGACCCCTTTTGCGGTCCGGCCGCCCATCGTGGAATAGTCGAGTGCGGTAGCGGCCGCCAGTTCGTCGGCAAGGGACTTCGCGAAGTCGTCCCCGGCCTGCCGGGCTCTGTAGATCTGCACCCCGTTCTGAGCGCTGTTCCGGTTCTGATTGAGGTGCAGACTGAGGGCCAGTTTGGCACGGGAGGCGCAGGTGCGGTTCACCCGCCCGTCTTCGTCGTACTCCGTGTAGGCCATGTTCACATTCGGGTCTTCCGTGCCGTCCCGGGTCAGCAGGACTTTGTAGCCGGCGCTCTCGAGCGCGTTCGCGACCTTCTTTCCGATGTCGAGAACGACGTCAGACTCCTTGTACGGGCCGCTCTGGGCACCCGGGTCTTTTCCGCCGTGGCCCGGGTCGACAACGATGTCGTAGACGCCGGACGGCAGGCGGGAGCGCTTCGTATGGAACACCAGCGTCTCGGTCGTTCCGGTCCGTTCGAAGGCGGTCGTCACCTTGCGGTGACCGTGGTGCCCGTAGGGCAGCGTATAGTACTCGATGGCATCCTGGTGCCCGGTCTTTTCCGTTCCGGTACCGTCGCTCAGGGCCAGCAGATCGGTGCTGCCGTCCTTTCGGGTGAGTTCCAGGAACGCGGCGGTGTCACCGGTCTCCAGCGTGTCGAGACAGAGGCCCTCATCGAGGTGTTTCGCGGTCCGGAACGTGAGTTTTGTTTTGGTGATGGAAAACGGGATCTCGAACGATGTCCGGTCCTCCGCCCCGTTTCCGGTGCGCATCTGGAGGGCAGCCTTCCGGATGTCCTTCGCGGTCCCGTCGAGCGCGGACAGATCGGCGGTCCCCTCCGCCCGGAAAAAGGCGCCGTAGGTGTAATACTTCCGGATGACAGCGGTTCCGTCCAGTTCGTTCGCGGCGCCCGAGGCCGGGCTCCCGCAGGCGGACAGAAGGACGCTCATCAAAAAACAGAGGAGCAGGACAAGGCTGCCTGCCCCTTTGCGGGTCGTCGGTTCGTGTTTCATTTCGTTCTCCGGGCGTTCATTCGCCGTCGGCCGTCATGAGGCGGGACATCATGCAGATGCCGGCAGCACCTCTGGCAAGGCAGTCTTCGAGCTGTTCCCGGGACGCTCCGCCGAGCGCGTAGACCGGGATGTCGACGGCGGCGCTGACCTCTTCGAGGAAGTCGAGCAGTTTGTTTCCCGAGCCGTATTCATGCGTGCCGCCGGACGCGACACTGGCGGTGAGGTAGGTCGCCCCCAGAGAGACCGCTTCTTTCGCGTCTTCCACAGAATGGACCGTCGTGCCGAGGACCTCGAACTGTTTGCGGGTCTCTTCCGGCAGTTCTCTCAGCTGAGCCAGCGGGATCTGCAGCCGGTGGATCCCCATGTCAAGGGCAACCTTGTAAAACGTGTGGACGATCAGCGGGACCCCGTTCTCTTCGCAGGCCGGCAGGATCCGCTCCGCGAGGATGCGGTAGGTGTCCTCCATGACGTCCTTTTCCCGAAGGATGACCGCTTTCGGCTTCATCGCCGCCACGATGCGCATCTGATCCTGGAAAGGCCGGTGGCACAGGTGTCGGTCAGTGATGCATATGACATTCTGAAGGTTTTGCATAAGGGGACCTCCTGTTCCTGTTTTCTTCTGATTTCATTGTATGAAAAACCGCACTCTCCGTCAACTGTCCCAAGAATCTCCTTGACACAGAACAAATGTTCGTTTTAGAATAGAGACGCAAACGGCAAATGGGCGAAATGGGTAATTCGTATTTGCTGGAGGCGACCGTTACGAACCACACAAACACATTCTATTTATGCATCGACCTGAAGTCGTTCTACGCGTCGGTCGAGTGCGTGGAACGGGGGCTCGATCCCATGACCACGCTCCTCGCCGTCGCCGACCCGGAACGGACCGACAAGACCATCTGCCTTGCCATCACGCCCGCCATGAAAGCGCTCGGCATCAAGAACCGGTGCCGGGTCTTCGAGATCCCGAAAAACGTCGACTACATCATGGCAGTCCCCCGCATGCACCTGTACCTCGAGTACTCGGCCCGCATCTACGGAGTGTACCTCAAGTACATCGCCAAAGAGGACATCCACGTGTACTCGGTGGACGAGGCGTTCCTGGACGTCACCCATTACCTGACGATGTACCACATGAACGCAAAGGAGCTCGGGCTGCGCATCATGCAGGACATCTACGAGACGACGGGCATCCGCGCCACCTGCGGCATCGGGACGAACCTGTACCTGTGCAAGATCGCGCTCGACATCATGGCGAAAAAGTCCCCGGACTTCGTGGGCGCCCTGAACGAGGCGCGGTACCGGCGGCTCCTCTGGGACCACCTCCCCCTCACCGACTTCTGGAGCATCGGCGGCGGGACCGTGCGGCGGCTCGCGAACTACGGCATCTTCACCATGCGCGACATCGCGAACACGCCGGAGGACCTTCTGTACCGGGTCTTCGGCATCGACGCGGAACTGCTCATCGACCACGCCTGGGGACGGGAGACCGTCACCATCGCGGACATCAAGGCGTTCCGCCCGGCGGGCCACTCGCTCTCGAGCGGCCAGGTCCTGCCCTGGGATTACGACCGGGAGGGCGGTCTGCTCCTCGCCAAGGAGATGGGCGAAGACCTTGCGCTGGACCTTCTCTGGCAGGACCTCGTGGCAGACTCCCTGACCATGACGCTCGGGTACTCGAAGGCCTCCGGCGGAGACTGGGTCCGGGGCACCCGGGTGCTGGGCCGGACCGGCGGCACGAACTCGGCGAGCGCGGTCCGGGAGACCGTCGAGGCGCTGTACGACGCCATCGCGCTTTACGACAAACCGCTGCGGCGCATCGGCCTTTCCCTGAACCGGGTGCGGGAAGAAGTCTGTGTCCAGTACAGCTTTTTCGACGACCCGGCGCAGCTCGAGCGGGAACGCGCCCGGCAGCGGGCCGTCCTGTACATCAAAAACAAATACGGGAAAAATGCCATCTTTCAGGGCATGGACCTCATCGAGGGCGCGCGGACCCTCGAGCGAAATGCCCAGATCGGCGGCCACCGGGCATGAGGCGGCGCCATGGGTAAAACGCCAAAGAACAAGATGGATCAGACCCGGCGGGCCAAACAGTTCATGCCCTTCGCCGCGCTGAAAGGGTTCGAGGAGGAGATCGCCCTCGCCGAGTTCCGCCCGGTGGACAAAGTCGAGTTCTGTGAGGACGCCGCCGAAGAACTCGACCGCCGGCTCCGGGAAGTCCGGCCCGGGGACATGGTCTCTGTCATATACTATAAAAAAACGGCCCGGGGAGGCACTTACCTCCGCCGGACCGGCATGGTCTCCAAAGTCGACCCCGTCGACCGCACGCTCACGGTCGTCCGGGAGCAGATCCCGTTCGCGGACCTGTATGAGATCGAAATAAAGTAAAGTCTTGCTCTCTCCCCAAAAAGAAACTGTCAAAAATGAACGAAAAGTGAAAGAAACTCTGTACATAAGAAAAAAATATGTTATAATTTGAATAGTTTGTTAATAAGGAGAGGCTAAACTATTATGAGCAACAAGACTGGATATCCTTCGATCGACCGTCCCTGGGAAGAGTTTTACAAGTATGGCATTCCCGACAAGCCAAACGACATGCCTTGGAACAAATACCTTGTCGACGACAATGCTATTGGCGCAAAACCCCCGCAGGGACTGACGATGTATCAGCTGATCTACGATGTCAACAAGGGTTATCCCGATCAGATCGCGCTGAACTACTTCGATAAGAAGACCACATTCGCCGAGATGTTCCGCCACATCGACGAATGCGCTCTCGCTCTGACCGCCGCCGGCGTCAAACAGAATGACTATGTCATGGTCAGCCTGGTCGACATGCCGGAAGTCGTTTATTCGTTCTACGGAGCCAACAAGATCGGTGCGGCCGTCAACCTCATCGATCCTCGTTCGGATGTTGTGACTCTGCAGCACTATATCAACCAGGTCAAGCCGAAGGTCTTCATCACCCTCGACCTCAACTACCCGCTGGTCAAAAAGGCCATCGTCGGCACCAGCGTGGAAAAGGTCGTCATCGTCCGGATCGATGACTCCATGCCGGCCGCCATCAGCCTGGGCTACAAGCTCAAATCGCGCGGACAGCATCCGAAGATCGATTACGATGAGAAGACCCTGAAATACAGCGACTTCATCGCCGCCGGAGCAGGCGCTCCCGAGGTGGAAGCCGATTTCGAGGAGAATGCCTGCCGCATCATCGTTCATACCGGCGGTACGACCGGTCTGCCGAAGAGCGTCATGATCTCCGACCAGATCACGAACAACGTGGCCTGGAGCTACGGCTACATCGGTTTCCCGATCAAACGCCAGAACGTCTGGTACAACGAGCTGCCCCCGTTCATCATCTACAGTATGATGATCAGCGTGCATCTGCCGCTGTTCTACGGTGTCACCGTTGTCCTGAACCCCGAGTTCTCGGTCGAGAAATTCGCCAAGAACTTCAAGAAGTATAAACCGAACTATGCCGGTGGTGTTACCGAGCACTGGCGTCAGCTCATCCGTTCCCCGCTGATGAAAGACTTCGACATGTCCTTCCTCATCGCGGCGGTCATCGGCGGCGACGCCTGCCCGCGTGAAGACGAGATCGAGATCGACGAGTTCTTCAAGGCCCACGGCTGCAAGTACCCCGTCATCAAGGGTTACGGTATGTCCGAGACCAGCGCCACCGTTACCACGGAGACCTGCACGGCCAACCGCTACAAGACCGTCGGCATCCCGCTTCCGGTCCACGACATCAAGATCGTCGATCCCGACGACATCAACAAAGAGCTGAAGTACGGCCAGATCGGCGAACTCCTTGTCGGCGGCCCGAACATCATGCTCGGCTACCTGGACGATCAGGAAGCCACTGACGAAATGATCTTCACCGATGAAAATGGCAAACGTTGGCTGCGCACCAGCGACCTTGCCAAGATCTCCGAAGACGGTTTCCTGACTCATAAGGGTCGTCTGAGAAGGATCTACATCACCGATAACGGCGGCGACGCCGCAAAGATCTTCCCCTCCGTCCCGGAGAAAGAGATCCTGCGTCACGAGGACGTCGATGCAGTCTGCTGCGCCGGTCGTCTGAAGAAGGACTCCACCTTCTATGAGATCGTCGCATTCGTCGTCAAGAAGAACGACCGTCCGGATGAGGAACTGGCTGCAGAGTTGAAGCAGCTCTGTGAAGAAAAAGTCCCGGGCTACATGCAGCCGGTCGGCTTCGAGTTCCTTGAGGCCCTTCCGCTGACCGAGACCAACGGCAAAGTCGACTTTGTCCAGCTCGAAGAACGCGCACGCGAACTTCGTCTCGCCGGCATCTAAACTCTGAAACCAGAAAAAGACCTATTGACTCAATAGGTCTTTTTTCTTATTCTGTAGATAGCAAAAAACAGGAGGGATCATCCATGGGAGAACAGGCAACGATCCGCGCGGTCTGCATCAGTGAACGGAAAGGCGAACAGAAGCACCCCGTCGACCGGATCGAACTGCGTCCGCACCACGGCATCGTGGGCGATGCACACGCCGGAGACTGGCACCGGCAGGTGAGCCTTCTGGCCAAAGAGAGCGTGGACCGCATGCAGGAGAAGGTGTCGATCCCTCTCCACCCGGGCGCGTTCGCGGAGAACATCCTGTGTGAGGGCATCACCCTCGCCGAACTGCCGATCGGCACAAAGCTTCGGATCGGCTCCGCCCTCTGTGAAGTGACTCAAATCGGAAAAGAATGCCATGCCGACTGCGCCATCCGGCAGCAGGCCGGCGACTGCGTCATGCCGCGGGAAGGCATCTTCGCGGTCGTCCTGGAGGAGGGCGTGGCCCGGATCGGGGACACTGTTCAAGTGCTCGGAGAAGGGGGGATTTGACGCGCTTTCGCGTTGCGAAAGCGCTTCGAGCTGCTGCCGCAGCTCCCTTCGCTAAAAACAGCCCACCGGGCTGTTTTTTACGCTCAGGCCCAAGGGTTCAATCCCCCCTCTCCAGAAAC
>JAZOTY010000119.1:0-3799 GCA_045657845.1 Acutalibacteraceae bacterium
GAGGGCCGTTTTTCATGATTCGATTGTAGTGGCGGAAGACTTACTCCTCGTCAAGGGGGATCCGGACTCCACGCGGCTTGTTCGCCCAGATCGACGCGCCCAGGATAAAGCCTGCGATGCCCGCGCCCAGGACGGAAGAAACAACAATAATCGCGATGGTCGCTTTCTTTACGGTTTTCATACTCTACCTCCTCCGGAAGTTTCCGGGAACATTATAGCATACAGATAAGGTTTTGTCGGCGTCGAACGTAATTGGGCTTTCCGGGGCGGGACCCAGAAAGCCCCTGCACCCTAAAAACAGTCCGCTGGACTGTTTTCTTAACGGGTGCAGCTCTTATCTTCCCAGGGGGCTGCCCTGCGCTCGCCCCCTGAAAACGGCAGAAACAGGCATAAAAATAAGCCAGCGATGAATCGCTGGCTTATTTTTATGTCGGCATCGCCCTATCTTCCCAGGGGGCTGCCCCCCAAGTATTGTCGGCACTGATGAGCTTAACTGCCGTGTTCGGGATGGGAACGGGTGGACCCTCATCGCTATAGACACCGACTGGTGTGTTCCGTGCGGAACGCTACATAGTATAACAGACGGGTTTACACAATGCAAGAACTTTTTTCAATTTTTTTGAGCGGCGGTAAATCGCCAAAACAGGCCGGAATGTGAAACCGGTTTCAGAACCGTCCAAAAGTAGGCATTTGTGAAATGTAACAAAAAAGTATTTCTGTGATGTTTTATCTTTGGGCAAAACTTATACCAACTGGGTACAAATATATAAATATATCACATGCAGATATAGAAATCAATATTTTTTCCGCAATTTTCTTGTAAACCAAAAATATCTGTATTATAATGTTATTAATGTTATTGTAGGGCAGTCCCGCTGTATGGCGGATTCGCACGATCCCACGCCGCAATAACGACCCCGATCCATTCTTGTATTACTTAAATTGGAGGAAACTATGCCAGCAGATTTACATTGCCACACCCGATTGTCCGACGGGTCACTGGGCATTGAAGACCTCATCCTGCTCGCGAGCCGCAGCGGGATCGACACCATTGCCATCACGGACCACGATTGTCAGGCCGGCACGGTGCGCGGAAAGATCATCGGCAAGCGCCACGGCGTCGAGGTCATCCCCGGTGTCGAGCTCTCGTCCTACGATGCCGAGCACGACATGAACATCTCCATCCTCTGCTACCTCGCGGAGAACCCGAACCGTCTCGAAGGCCTCTGCCGGAAGAACTCTCTGGCCCGCCGCAAGGCGTCTCAGCTGATGGTCGTCAAGGCCTCCCAGCGCTTCCCCATCTCCTCGGAACTCGTTCTGAAATGTGCCTCCGGTTCGACCAACATCTACAAACAGCACATCATGCACGCCCTCATGGAGTGCGGCTACACCACCGACTTCTATGGCGATTTACATGACGAACTCTTCGACCCGAAGAGCGAAAACAACATCCTCGTCCAGCCGAAGTATCCGGAGCCGAAGGAAGTCATCGACGCCATCCACGAAGCGGGCGGCGTCGCCATCGTCGCGCACCCGGGCCGTTCCGGCATCCTCGAAGTCCTCGACGAACTCGTCGAGATCGGCCTCGACGGCATCGAGGTCTGGACTCCTGAGAACACGGAGGAACAGACCCAGGCATTCTTCGACTATGCCAAGAAGAACAACCTGCTCATGACCGGCGGTTCCGACTTCCATGGTCTTTACAGCAGGAAAGCGAACACCATCGCATCCTACAGCACCCCGGACGAAAACCTTGCCGCGCTCAAGACCTTCCAGGCAAGACAGCGCAGAGCCCGCCGGAAAGCGGAAGCAGAAGCCGCCAAAGCAGCCGCCGCTGCAGCAGGCGAAGAATAAGGAGACCACCTCATGGCCAACAGAGAAGACAGCGACATCAAGATCTTCGACGGCTCCCACGCCGATTCTGACGCCGAATTTCTCCGCCAGATCGAAGCCCTTGATCATCACCGTCACAACGGAAACGTGGAAAAAGCCCGCCAGCTGGGCCGGAACCTCTATGAACTCGTCAGAGAAGACGCGGGTCGAGAGAAAGACATCGACCCCGACTTCAAAGAGGGCAAGATGCCGGTCAAAGCCGGTGTCCTCGCCATGTTCACGGCCGAGGCGGCGCTCAACATGTACCTGCCGTCGACGCAGCTGTCCACTATCGCCATCGCGGAGCTGCACCGGCTCCTCGCCAAGATCAACTCTCCGGTCTATGAGAAGATCCTCGAGAGCCCGGCCTATTCCTTCTACTTCCTGAGCCTCCGCAAAGGCGGCGACGACGCCGTCGAAGAGATCGGCAGAGCGTTCTCGGAACACTGCCGCCACGAAGGCGAAGAAAAGTACATCCGGTACGGCCGCTACATCTACGATGTGGTCACGAAAGAGGTCCAGAAGCAGATCGACCTCATGGAGTTCGCCGACTGACAAGTAAACCGTTTTCTGAAACCAGTTGCATCCGCAGCTGGTTTTTCTTTTGTCCTGTAGAACCTGTTTGTCAGATTGCACAGGGAAGGGTTGAAATTTTTGGGGGTTTCGCCGAGGGGTTTCTCATTGCGATTTACCGGTAAAACTCTTATATTGAAATTGTGATGAAATCGATTGCAAAATCGAGGATGCAACAGCGGTCCGAACGGACTGTCAGGAGAGTGATCTATTATGGCAAATACCGCGAAAAACATCGATATCGTGACCGTCGGTGAAGTCCTCATCGACCTCACGCAGACCGGCGTCGACGAGAGAGGCGTCCGCACGCTGGCCGCCAACCCCGGCGGCGCTCCCGCCAACGTGGCGGTGGCCGCTTCCCGGCTCGGGACGAAGACCGCCTTCGTCGGCTGCATCGGCACTGACGCGTTTGGCGACAGCCTCCGCGAGACGCTCGAGAACGACGGCGTCGACACGTCGGGGCTCATCGCCCACGAGACCATCCCGACGACGCTGGCCGTCGTCACCGTCAACCCCGACGGCGAACGGAGCTTCACATTCTACCGCCGGCCCGGCGCGGACATCTGCCTCGAGCGGTCCGCCATCCCGGAGAGCCTCATCGCGGACGCGCCCATCCTGCACTTCGGCAGCGTCAGCCTGACCGACGACCCGGCCCGGACCGCCACGCTCGAAGCGGCGAAGGACGCGAAGGCCGCCGGCGCCATCATCACCTACGACCCGAACTACCGGCCGGCCCTGTGGCTGTCCGAGGAGGAGGCCATCCGGTGGATGCGCGCTCCGCTCGACATGGTCGACGTCCTGAAGATCTCCGACGAGGAGACCGCGCTGCTCTCCGGCTACGAAGCGCCGGACGCGGCGGCCGAAGCGTTGACCGACCAGGGCATCCGGCTCGTCCTCGTCACCCTCGGCCCGGACGGCGTCTACTACCGGTACCAGCCGGAGGACGGCGAAGCCCTCACCGGCACGGTGCCCGGCTTCAAAGTCACCGTCGCCGACACGAACGGCGCGGGCGACACTTTCTTCGGCGCGTTCCTGTCGAAGCTCAGCCAGAGAGAAAACGGTCTCGACGACTTCGAAGCCGACGAGCTCGAGGAAGACCTGGTCTTCGCGAACCGGGCCGCGTCCCTGACCACCAGCAAACCCGGCGCCATCCCCGCCATGCCGACGCTCGAAGAAGTCGAAGCGGCGCTGTGAATCGCCCGGGGGAGAGTGACACTATGAGTAAGAAAAGCGACCTCGTCTTCGCGGAGCGCCTCGCCGCCGCGGAGGACGAACTGAAATGGCTCTACATGGAGCTCTATGATGACGAAGAAGCCTAAGTCGGAGGCCAAGCGGGCTTAGGAAGACAAATTAT
>JAZOTY010000120.1:0-5273 GCA_045657845.1 Acutalibacteraceae bacterium
TGCTTGCGTGTCTTGAGGCGGTAGCCGATCTTCGTGAGAGCGGGCATTTCGTCAGCAAGGTCGAACACGACGATGCGGTCCGCGATGCCGGCCTCTTTGGCAGCCTTCATGACTTTGTCGGCGAACAGGTCGAGGACGAAGATCTTCTTCGACTCATTGTCCTGGAAGTAATGGACCAGCGCTTTGTGGTCTGCAAGGCAGGAGATGAAGTCAAAGACGACACCGGCGCGGTTGCAGCCGTACATCAGCTCGTAAGCTTCGACAGCACCGACCGAGATGATAGAGACGATCTCGTCTTCCTGGACTCCGAGCTCACGCATAGCGACAGCGACCTTTTCGACGCGGTCGAAGAGCTCCTGATAAGTGATCTTATGACCGAAGAAGTCGAGAGCATACCCGTCAAGGTAGTCTTTGTTGCACTCCTTCAGATAGTTGAAAATGGTACTGGTGGGAACTTCGACAGTGTTGCCGCCGTCGATGGTGTTGAAGTATCTGTTCCAGGGCTTGTCAATAGACGGATAGCCCGTTCTTACTGCTTCACTCATAGTATGTATCCTCCATAAATAGTGCGAATGTGTTATTCCAAGTTTGTGACTAGAATATTAACATGTTTGGTAAAAAGTGTGAACTGGCAAAACAACGAAAAAGCAGTCTGTTAAGGCTGCTTTTTCGTATACATTTATGAAGAATTTATGAATATTTGACACAATTGACGTGAACAGGCCATTTTCGACCACTAAATGTAGTGTTCAGCACATTGCCCAAAACACAAAAGTCGGAAAAACCTTACACAAGTGTAAGCTCAGCGCTGGCCGGCGGTCTGGATCTCCAGAAGCTTGTAGTCCACCTTCCCTGCCGGGGTCAGCGGAAGACTGCCGCGGAACTCGTACAGGAAGGGTCTCATGTACTCGGCCATCTCGGACTCGCAGAAACTGCGCAGCTCGCGTTCGATCTCCTCCTCGTCCACACGGTTGTGATCGTTGAGGGCGATGTACGCCTTGGTCCTTCCCCGCCGGTCTTCATGCAGCTTGACGATGCAGGCTTCGCGGACGGCCGGATGGGACATCAGGATGTCTTCGATGACGTTCGGGTAGATGCGGTATGCCGTGCCCTTGTACTGCGTCAGGATGGCGCGCTTGATGCGCCCGACGATGTACAGAAGGCCTCTGCGGTTCATGTAACCGAGGTCGCCGGTGTGGAGCCAGTACGTCCCGTCCGTATGCTTCCGCATGACGTTCGCCAACTCTTCCTCATTGTTCATGTAGCCGAGGAACTGGCCGGGACCCTGGAAACAGATCTCCCCGATCTCATTGTACTTGCACTCGAGACCGGTGTCGGGGTTCACGATCTGGATCTGGTTGTGCGGCAGCGGCACGCCGACCGAGCCGAGGGCGTTGACGTCTCCGAACGCGGTGCAGGCCGACGAGGACAGTTCTGTCATACCGTAACCCTTGAGGAGTTTGGCCTTGCACCCGTGGCGCTTCAGGAAACGGTTCATATCGACTTCCAGGGCGTTTCCGGCGCCCTCACCGCCGACGGCCATGACTTTGAGGTTGTCAAGGTTGACGTTGCGCATGCGCGGGTTGTTGAGCATGGGCGCCACGTAGTTCGGGATGGCGGTAATATAGTTAGGTTTATATTTATTGAAGTACTCGGGCCAGTCGTCCGGGTCGAAGTTCGGGATGAGCACGACGGTCGCCCGCATGGTGAGCGGCATATGCATGTTGATGAGCGAGCCGTACACGACAAAGGGCACCACGAGATTCAGGAACACGCCTTCCTTCGGGTCCAGGTGGAAGATGTAATGGTACTGGAACGCGACCGCGTTGAGCGCGTTGTCGCTCAGCACGACCGATTTCGGGAAGCCGGTAGTACCGCCGGTGTGCGCCAGCAGCGCCGGTTTGGACGGGTCTTTGACATACGTGATGTCCGGCATATGCGCCCCGGAGGCGATAAACTTGTCCCAGGTCATGACGACGTCGTCCTGGAGGTAGGACTCGTCCACAGCGTCGTTGCTCTGGAAGAGCGTCCCGACGCGTTTAAAGAACGGAAGGTCATCGTCCATGTCGAACGCGATGATGTGTTCGACGCCGATCGCCTTCGCGGCCAGGAGCGTCTTGTTCATGAAGATGTCGGCGGACACGACAACTCTCGTTTTGTTGGCGCGGAAGAACTTGACGAGGTCTTTCGCGGTGGACAGGACGTTGATGTAGTCGACGATGGCGCCGATCTTGTTGAGCGCATAGAAACAGACGACGCAGGGAACGCTGGCGACGGTCAGGATGGAGACGATGTCCCCTTCCCTAACACCCTGTGCCAGAAACGCCTTGGCTGCTTCGTCGATGCGCTTGAACAGCTCTCTGTAGCTGATTTTATGCCCCATGTAATTGAGGGCGTCAGAGTCCAGGTTGTACTTGTTGTTCTCGTAGAGATAGTCGTAGAGACTCATCTGAGGCAACGGGTCTTCGATCGCCTCTTTGCTGTAGTAAGAAAGCCAGGGCCGGTCGATGCTCGGGTACCCGGTCCCGGTGGTCTTGGTCATTTCTTCGACTTCCTGCGTGGTAGCCTGGTACAGAGCCATACACGGTCCCTCCTTTCTTTGTACAAATTCGTGATTTAATAGACTCTACCTATGGTAACGGATAAATATGAACGATTCAACATCTTTCGTAACATAAGTATCAAACGTTGAACAAAAGAAAAGGCCCTTCCTGACGGAAGAGCCTATTTATTAGTTTGTTGATCAGATAAGGCTGGTCACAGGCAGCGTGTTGGTGCCTTCTTCCTGGAACAGAGCGTCCAGAACGGCGTCCGCGATCTGCTGATGTCCCTTGTAGGTCGGGTGCGAGCAGCTCATGAAATAACCGAAGAACTGACCGGCGGAGATCTTGCCGGGCCACTCGATCATGTACGGCCACGGCGGCAGGTCGACGTTGCGGATATCAACGAAGAAATACTCGTTGCGAAGCGGGCAGGTGTTCGCCCAGTAAAGGTTCATGATGGTCGTGAAGATGCCCATGCCTTTACCGATACGGACCATGTCGATGTCCGCGAACTGAAGGTCCTTGGTCGCGTTGTAACCGCCGACACAGACGATGGCGGCATGCTGGTTATAAGCGCGGATGTAGTTGACGATGCCTTCCCAGTTCTGCTGGACGGCCATGTAACCTCTGACGACGGAAAGCATCAGAGCGGAGACGACCTCCGGAAGAGCGCCGATGACGTCGGCGACACCGAGGATGGTCTGGTATGCCGCAGCCATGTTGAAGTCGGTGATCATGCCGGCGACAGAGTGCAGAGCGTTACCGACGAGCTGAGCATACAGCGTGTTGCCGGCAGCCGCGTCTTTCAGAACGAAGAGCACGTCGAACAGCGGGGAGAAAATGATGTCGTTCGGGCCCATGCCGATGGTGATGAGGTCCGCATTCGGAAGCATCTGAGCCGCTTTCTGCTGCATGAGCTGCAGTTCGCGCTGGCCCTGAGCTTTCGTACCGAACAGCGTGTTGAACGCCTGGTCAGAGTTTCTCTTGGCCTGGTCATCCATCCGGTTGTAGTAGGACGGATCGATGATGCGGTGGACATCGTTGGTGGTCAGACCTTCGCGGGCGAAGGAGTACCACTGGTTGTCGCTGAGACCGAAAGCTTCCGCGATGAGGCTCGGGTAAGAACCGTAGGTGTACGGGAAAGACCAGTCATGGGTCGTGGTCGTGATATTTCCCTTCGGGAAGGACATGTTGAAGTTGTCGTCGATGTTGACGGCGAAGGCATCGATCTCTGCCTTGGTGGCGCCCAGCATGTATCCGGTGGACATGGAGTCGCCGAAATGCATGTAGTTATGGACGTTGAGGTTCTCGAGAGATTCGATCTGATCGAGCGGGAGAGCCTCCCCTTCCACCTCGTCTTCCCCGACGGCGAATGCCAGCAGGCTCAGAGAGCTTGCGGTGAGGATCATGACCATAGCCAGAAGAATGGCGATGAGCTTTGAACGTTTTGTAGTAGTCATTGTGCTTTACGTTCCTTTCTGAAGGTTTGTGTTTATGTGTCAGTGTTGTGTTGCTTTAGGAAAGATAGTTGCTCTTGATCGCCTTGACGAATTCGTTGGCAAGGTAGAGCTGGCCTTCTCTCTGCGGATGCGCAGTAGCCATGAACATGGTGTAGAAGTAACCTTCGTCCAGAGCAGACTGCCACTGGTCGATCGGTGCCCACTCAGGCAGGTACTGTTCGACACCTGCGGTGTTGACGACCGTGTACTGGCTTCTGTACTTGGACGTGTTCCGGATGACGTTATTGATCTCGTTCGCCGAGAAGCCCAGGAGCTGGCCAACACGGAACTGAGAAGTGCTGGTGAACTTGAGGCCGGCGTTGGAGTTGTAGATGTCGCCGACGTAGATCTTGGCGTTCGGTTTCTTCTCCGCGAGGACCATGCCCATGAAGGCGTCCCAGTTCTCCGCGAAAGCCGCGTTGGCTTTGGTGGACTGAGTGGCCAGAGTGGCAAGGACAAGCGGGAGTTTGCCGACAAGAACAGCCGTGTTGACGAGAGCGTCGAGCGCTCCGCCCAGGCCGAACGCGGAAAGCGCGCCGTTGACCGCATCGGTGATGCTGGTGTCGTTGACGATGCCGAGCGTGGTCTGCAGGACATAGAACAGAAGGTCGTTCGAACCGAACCATGCGGTGATGACGTCAGCCTGCGCAAGGTCTTTGTGGATGTGCTGCTGCATAGTGCGGAAACCGCCCTTGCCGCGCTTCGTGAAGTCGCCGTCCAGGATGATGTTGTCGGAGATGTTTCTCTCTTCCTCGGTCATCTGGTTGTAGTAGGCCGGGTCCAGAAGCAGCCGGAACTCGTGAGAGGTCAGACCGTCTCTGGCATAGTTATAGAACTGGTACTTGCTCTGTTTCCAGGACCAGGCTTCGTTGTTCTTCTGGGTATTGCCGTTGCCGAAATAACCAAAAGGATTGTCTTTGACATCGAGGCCGAGCGCGTCCGCGATCATGGTCGGGTAAGCGTTCGTAGTCGTCTCGCCGTCTCTCAGCGTCTGAGCGATGTTGATCTTCCTGAAGTCCTCACCGGACTGCTCGGACAGATAGCCGGTCGCGATCGAGTCACCAAAGCACAGATAAGACGTGACTCCGAGATTGGAAGCGTCTTCCACTCCGGGGTATTTCTTCGTGGCAAAGGCCGAGATGCCGGAAAGTGTGGCAACGATGATGGCGGCCATGAGAGCGGCGATGAAGCGTTTAAAAGTCTTCATTTTCCCTTGTCTCCTTCTTCTGAT
>JAZOTY010000121.1:0-8291 GCA_045657845.1 Acutalibacteraceae bacterium
CGAAGAGACCCTCGCCGAGAACATCGCCATCAACAACGGCTGGGGCCCGAAGGAATTCCTGAAAGACAAGAACGGCAAAGTCACCGGCGTCGTCTTCAAGAAGTGCCTCTCCGTTTTCGATGCTTCCGGCAAGTTCAACCCGAAGTATGACGAGGAAGACACCATCACGGTCGAAGCCGACTACGTCATCACCTCCATCGGTCAGTGCATCGACTGGGGCGGCCTGCTCGAAGGCGAGAACATGGAATTCGTCCACGGCAACTATCCGAAGGCTGACCCGTTCACCTATCAGACCTCCGTACCCCACATCTTCGTCGGCGGCGACGTCTACCACGGACCTTCCTTCGTCGTCAACGCCATCGGTGAAGGCCATGGAGCTGCAGAATCCCTGCACCGCTTCGTCCGCCCGACCTGCAGCTCCCTGACGCTGTCCCGTGAGCACAGACACTTCTTCGAGTTCGACAAGAACAACATCGCCGTTGACTCTTACGACAACTCCAAGAGACAGAAACCCGCCCTTGTCACCGGTATCGACACCGCGAAGACCTTCGAGGAGTACAAACAGTGCTTCACCGAAGAGCAGGTCAAGATCGAGACCTCCCGCTGCCTGAGCTGCGGCGCCTCCGTCGTCGACCCGGTCGCCTGCATCGGCTGCGGTATCTGTACCACGAAGTGCTCGTTCGACGCCATCCATCTCGAGAGAACGCATCCCGGTCGCTCGAACATGGTCCCGTCCGAGCAGCGTATCCCCGAACTGGCCAAGTACCTGCCGAAGCGTGTCACGAAGATCGCCACCCGTGCGGTCAAGGACGCGGTCGCAAAGGTCACCGACCGGTAAGTTTCCCTAACCTGACCCTATAAAAAGACCCCTGAGAACGGGTTCCCGTTCTCAGGGGTTTTCTTTGCGTTATGGAATTGCCGGTCAGACTTTGCACCAGTCTCCGCGGCCGAGAAGGGCGGCGGAACAGGGGCCGACCGTGACCTTGCGGCCTTCGTGATAGACGACGTTCATGACCGGGGTCAGATCGTTCAGCTCTTCCGGGAGCCAGTAGTCGATCTCATGGGGGTTGCGGTTCGCGATGACCACCAGTGCATCGCCCACGGGAGAGAGGACCGGATGGGTCTCGTTCATACGGGCGTAGCAGACACAGCCGGACGCCCCGGAGATGGGGATGAACTGGCCGGTCGCGATGACCGGGCAGGTCTTGCGCAGGAACCCGAGCCAGGTGTACCAGGCGCTGAGGTTCGTGTCGATGTGGGTCCAGGGGAAGCCCCTGCGGTTGAAGGGGTCCTTGTAACCCTGCATGCCCGCTTCGTCTCCGTAGTAGATGGAGGGGATGCCGGGCAGCGTGAACTGGATGGTGGCGGCGATCTTCTCGAGCTTGACGCCCAGCTCATACTGTGCGGTGGAGAGCTCATGGGAGGCCTGCCATTCCCGGTCTTTTCCGGTGCAGTCTTCACCGGCGAGACGGGTGATGATCCGTTCGGTGTCGTGGGTCCCCAGCATGTTCATGAGGAGGTCGACGATCTCTTTCGGGTAGTTCTCCGTGATGGAGAGGATCTTGTCGAGGAAGAACGCGGCGTCATTGTCCGCCACGAAGTCGATGATGGCGTTCGCGAAGGGGTAGTTCATGACGCTGTCGAGCTCATGGCCGAGCAGGTACTTCCGGCGCTGGCTGTAAGCGACCTTGTTGGAGGCGTCTTCCCAGACTTCGCCGAGGACGATGGCGTCCTTCTTCGTGGCCTTGGCCCGGGTGTGGATGGCCTCGATGAACTCGTCCGGCAGTTCGTCCGCGACGTCCAGCCGCCAGCCGTCCGCGCCGAGTTTCAGCCATTTCTCGATGATCCCGCCTTCGCCGGTGATGTACTCCATGTAATCGGGCTCCGTCTCGTTGACGTTCGGCAGGATGTCGAAGCCCCACCAGGAGTCATAGTGGTCCGGCCACTCGGAGAAGTTGTACCATGAGTAGTAGGGCGACTCTTTCGAGTTGTAGGCGCCCAGGGTCTTGTAACGTCCCTTTTTGTTGAAGTAGACGCTGTCGTCGCCGGTGTGGCTGAAGACGCCGTCCAGGATGATCTTGATCCCGAACTTGTGCGCCTGGATGCAGAGCTCGCGGAAGTCTTCTTCCGTGCCCAGCAACGGGTCGATCTTCGAGTAGTCCGCCGTGCTGTAACGGTGGTTCGTATGGGACTCGAAGATGGGGTTCAAATAGATGACCGTGACACCGAGATTCCGGATGTACGGGAGTTTCCGTTCGATGCCTTTTAAATCGCCGCAGAAATAGTCGTTGTTCCAGACACGGCCGTGTTCATCGGGACGCCAGCGGGGTTCTGAGAACCAGCCGACATAGTCCCGGTCGCTCGGAACGTGGTATTTCGGGATGCGGGAATTGAAGAAGCGGTCCGGGAAGATCTGATACATGGTGGCGCCTTTGAGGCTGTCCGGGGTCCGGTAGCCCTTTTCATAGACGGTCAGCTGCCAGAAGGAGGGGTCGATGCGGATGTATCCGTTCGAGAAGGCTCCTTTGTAGACCTGTTCCTGGGACCAGGGCGTGTTGTATTCGAAGTAGTACCAGTAGAGACCCGGCTCATCCAGAGACAGAGTGAGCTCCCACCAGCGGCAGCCGTCCTCATACGAGTTGGTTCCGACCAGTTCGTAAGCAGTCTCTTCTCCGGTAGAGTCCTCCGTAACGAGCATACGGGCGCTGTAGCAAACAGCACCCGAGTCGTAGGGGAGCAGGAGGCGGATGGTCATCTTCTGACCGGCCTCCACGGCTCCATATATGCTCTTGTATCTGGGGTCTCTGGAGTTGTAGATCATTTATCTCATGGGCTTGCAGTGCCAGATGTCACGCGCATAGTCCTCGATGGCGCGGTCCGCGGCAAACTTGCCGGCGCCGGCGACGTTCATGAGGGACATGCGGTTCCAGGTTTCCTTGTCGGCATAGGCTTCGACCATCTCCTGACGGACTGTGTGGTAGTCCGCGTAGTCGGCGAAGACCATGTACGGATCGTGCTGGATCATGTTGGTGGACAGCTCGGGGAACTCGTTCCCGTTGATGCCGTGGTTGATGAATTCGATGACGCTCTTGATGTCGTCGTTGTTCATGAAGTAATTGCCCGGCTCATAGCGCGGCTGCAGGGTGGCGACCTCGTCGGAGGACATGCCGAAGATGAAGATGTTGTCTTCGCCGACCTGCTCGAAGATCTCGACGTTGGCGCCGTCCATCGTACCGAGGGTGACCGCGCCGTTGATCATGAGCTTCATGTTGCCGGTGCCCGAAGCCTCCGTGCCTGCCAGGGAGATCTGCTCGGAGATGTCCGCTGCCGGCATGAGGTGCTCCGCCATGGAGACGCAGTAATCCTCGATGTAGATGACCTTGATGCGGCCCTTGATGTCGGGGTCGTTGTTGATGACGTGGGCCAGGTTGACGATGAGGCTGATGATCTTCTTCGCCATGTAATAACCCGAGGCGGCCTTGGCGCCGAAGATGTAGGTGCGCGGCGTGAAGTCCATGTCCGGGTTCGCCTTCAGCATCAGGTAATTGTTGATGATCTCAAAGACGTTGAGGTGCTGTCTCTTGTACTCGTGGAGACGTTTGACCTGGACGTCGAAGAGGGAGTCGGGGTCGATGACGAGCCCCTGTTTTTCCTTGATGTAAGCGGCAAAGGCCTCTTTGTTCTGACGTTTGATCTTGCCAAAGGTGTCGAGGACCTGTTTGTCGTTCGCGTATTCGCGGAGTTTGCCGAGTTCTTTCGCGTCAGAAATGAATCCGTCCCCGATGAGTTCGGCGATGTACTTCGTGAGCTCGGGATTGGACTGACAGAGCCAGCGTCTGTGGGCAATGCCGTTCGTGACGTTCTTGAACTTGGACGGGGTCAGCTGATAGAAGTCCGAGAAGACCGTCTCTTTCAGGATCTCGGAATGCAGGGCGGAGACGCCGTTGACACTGTGGCAGGTGGCGACACAGAGGTTTGCCATGCGCACGATGCCGTTCGAGATGATGGCCATGTCTTCGACCTTGCGGGCGTCATGGGTGACGTCCCAGACGAACTCTCTGTAGCGGCGGTCGATCTCCTCGACGATCTGATAGATGCGGGGGAGGAGCAGACGGAAGATGTCTTCCGGCCAGCACTCGAGCGCTTCCTTCATGACCGTGTGGTTGGTGTAAGCGAAGGTCTGGGTGACGATCTTCCAGGCGTCGTCCCAGCCGTAACCGCACTCGTCAAGGCAGATCCGCATGAGTTCCGGGATGCCGAGGGTCGGGTGCGTGTCGTTGATGTGGATGGCCATCTTCTGCGGGATGCTGTCAAGGGTCTTGTGATGGCGCAGGTGGCGCTGGACGATATCCTGCAGGGAGGCGGAGACCAGGAAGTACTGCTGGCGAAGCCGCAGCATCTTACCTTCCGGATGGTTGTCCGAGGGGTAGAGGACTTTGCAGATGGCTTCCGCCATGGCCTGTTTCTCGACCGCACGGATGTAGTCGCCCTGGTTGAAAAGACTCATGTCGAAACCGGGGGCGTCCGCTTTCCAGAGACGAAGGACAGAAATGCCCTTGCCGTCTTTGCCGGAGATATACATGTCGTAGGGGACGGCGATGACCGAGGTGGCGTCGGTGACGTTGGACGTGTAATAGCCGTCCTGCCAGCCGCTTTCAATGGTGCCGCCGAACTCGATGTTGAACGACTCGTCCGGTTTTGCGGTGAGCCATACATCGCCGCCGGGAAGCCAGAAGTCCGGAAGTTCGGTCTGCCAGCCGTCGATGATCTTCTGCTTGAAGATGCCGTATTCATAGAGGATGCCGTAGCCCATCGAGGAGTAGCCGCCGGTGGCAAGGCCGTCCAGATAGCAGGCCGCAAGACGGCCGAGGCCGCCGTTGCCGAGACCCGCGTCCGGCTCGCATTCATAGAGCTTGTCGAGCGTGAGGCCGAAATCTTTGAGTGCCTCTTCGGCAACCTCCGTGAGGTTCATATTGTAGAGATTGTTCTTGAGGGAACGCCCGAGCAGGAATTCCATGCAGAGATAATAGACCGTCTTTGTGTCTTCGGAGCGGTGAAGCTCGTGGCGGAAGTCATACCACTCGTGAGCGAGCTGGTCCTTGCACATGATGGCGATGGACTTATAGTACTGCTCATAAGTCGCCTCTTCCGGCGTGACACCGAAAATGTGGGTGAGTTTGGAGACGATATCTTCCTTGAACTCTGCTTTGGTCATTTTGTTTGCCATGTGTTGAATCATCCTTTATACATGGTTTCGTTTATTTAATACCTTTAATTATAGGAATTATACCGTGGAATTATACTACAAAAGGGAACCCAATACAAGAATCACATGGGACAAGTTGCACGAGGTTTTGACATGTTTTCCAGTAAAAATGCACATAGAAAAGGCCCTGCAAGCAGGACTTGCAGGACCTTCTATAATTTGCGAAATGCCTGACGGACCGGTCAGTTCTTGATCTGAAGATGATCTTTGATGAAGACTTCGAGATCTTCCTTCGTGAAGATGTGCGGGACCGGGTAAGTCGGGTTGGTTTCTTTGATGCAGCGCTCGGCGATGAGCGGGATGTCCTCGTCGCGGATGCAGTCGAAGCCGTAGGGGATCTCCATACGATCTTCCATTGCGCGGATCTCGGCGATGAACTTCTTGGCCTTTTCTCTCTTGGAGTTGCCGGTGATGCCGACAGCGTCAGCGAGTTCGGAGAGTTTCTCGTAGGTGTACGGGAACAGGAAGTCATCAGAGAAGACATGGGTCAGGATGGTGGACATGGCAAGACCGTGCGGGATGCCATAGAGGCCGCCAAGACGGTGACCGATGCCGTGGACGTAACCAACGCCGCCTCTGGTGAAGCACATGCCGGCGTTGTAGGATGCCTGCAGCATCTCCTCGCGGGCTTCGATGTTGGTCGGGTCGTTATAGGCGACTTCGAGCCATTTGAAGATCCGGACGACCGCGTCTTTGCCCAGCTCGTTGAACTTCTTGTCGTTGTACCAGATGTTGGTGTAACCCTCGATCGCATGGGTCAGAGCGTCAAGACCGGTGGTCGACGTGACCTTCTTCGGAAGGCCGGTGGTGAGTTCGGGGTCAAGGACCGCAACGTTTGCACGGATCAGCGGGTCGGTGATCGGGAATTTGTCGTGGGTCTCCATGTCGGTGATGACCGCGGCGATGGTGGTTTCGGAACCGGTGCCGGCAGTGGTCGGGACAGCATAGAGTTTCGGCGGGAAATAGCCGTTGAAGGTCACCTTCGGCAGGGACGTCACAGGAATGGCGACCATGAAGACGAACGCGCCGAGCTGTTTGACGGTACTGGTCGGACGGGCGACACGGGCACCGACACCTTTCGCGCAGTCCATCGGGGAGCCGCCGCCGACCGCGACAAGAGCTTCACAATTGTTATCTTTGTAGAGTTTCAGTGCGGCTTCAACGTTCTCGATGCTGGGGTTCGGCTGGACTTCGTCATAGACGACATAGCCGATGCCTTCTGCTTTCAGGGCTTCGAACAGACCGTCAAGCAGATTGAGGCTCATAAGGACTTTATCGGTGACGACAAGGACCTGCTTCTTACCATCTGCTTTGATCTGAGCGGGAAGCTGTTTGATGGCTCCGGGACCTTTGATGATCTTCGGGTCCGGGAAGAACCAGCCCCAGGCATATTCCGCTGCCGTGAAGACGGTTTCGATGCCACGCCATGCGAGTTTGGTGGCTTCCCATTTGTAATCTCTGCTCATAATAGTTTCCTCCCTTGCTTGGAATTGAAATAATGATAGACCTGTTCCATAGGCCTTTTGAAACAGATCTGCGGGTACATATTGTTCAGTCACAAACAATCACGTTTCATTTCACCCTAAGGACAGTTTAGCACAAAAAACAGGACGGGAAAATAAGAAAAGCACAAACAAAAAAGACATTTTCTTAACAGAGTGTTTGATTGTGCGGACAAACTGCTTTCCATTTGTTGATTTTTACAGTCGTGAACGCTACAATGGGCATGTTGAGACCATAGAAAACTATATTATGGAGGAATGAAATATGTCTATCGAATCCGGACTGCTCGGTGCAATCTTCAATATTGATAACTGGGCAAAAGACATCCTTGTCAACAACCTGAACTACCCGTCGGTCAAAGAGGTCAATGACATCGTCTACTGTGACGAAAACCCCGATGTCATGAAAGCGGACCTTCTCTGGGCTCCCGACAACAAGAAGTATGACAAATACCCTGTCATCCTGAACATCCACGGCGGCGGCTGGATCATCGGCGATAAAAAGAACAGTCGCGGCATGTGCCTTCAGTTCGCGGACAGCGGCGTGTTCGTCATGAGCATCAACTACGGCATGCCGAAGAAGGCTAACCCGTTCTTCGACTCCCATGACCCCGAGATCTGCCACAGCAACGACTACCTGTGGCCGTATCCGGTCAAATGCGCTTTTGCTGCGCTCCAGTGGATCAAAGACAACGCTGAGAAGTACAATCTGGACATCGACCAGGTCTATGTCTCCGGCGACTCGGCCGGCTCCAACATTGCGGCGGTCACCCAGACAGCGTCAAACAACCCCGAGTATGCGAAAGAAATGGGCGTCGGCACCGCTCCTCTCAAAATTGCCGGCAGCCTTCTGTTCTGCGGTTTCTACGACACGAACGTCTTCTGGGGTCTGCCTATGAACAAGATCCCGGTGGCCCGTTCCATGATGCAGGATCTGTTTGACAAAAAAGACCCGACCACCGACCCGCTTTACAAGACGGTCAATCCGATCCCCTATTTCAACACGGACATTGGCAACACCCTCATCGTCTCCGGGAAATTCGATCCGATGACCCACGGCCAGTCCGATATGGTCGAAGCGCAGTTGAAGAAGATCGGCGCGAATGTCGACCGCTACATTGCGACCGGCCCGCTGTCCCTTCACGACTTCCAGATCCTGTCGTTCACGCCCGGTTCCCACAACGCTATGATGTATGTAGCCAAGTGGCTGGACAAAGTACTTCACTGATCTCTATACCATATCTAATAGTTCCCGAAGGAGCGCCGACCGGCGCTCCTTTCTTTTGTGAAAAAACAGGCTGAGTTTTCGTTTTCCGCGAACACCCGGCGGTGTGTCGAAAACTATGTGAGATTTCATAAAAAAGGTGTTGACTTTAAGATATAGATGCAGTATTATATATCTCGCGTTCGGCTTCCGGCCGACAGCGCAAACCACGTAACTACGTGGTTGGTGGACCTTGAAAATTAAACATCAATGAACGAAAAGAACCCTTGAAATTTCTTTTGAAGTTTCGAAGAACTTT
>JAZOTY010000122.1:0-5531 GCA_045657845.1 Acutalibacteraceae bacterium
GTGGCGATGTGCAGGATCTTAGAGATGTTCGCGGGGGAGACGCCCTGGCAGATGAGGTCGACGATCTCGACTTCGCGGTCAGTGAGCTGCGCGTCAGCATAGAGCGGGTTCGAATGCCGGAAACCGCCCGGAATCTTCACGTAGAAGTTCTTATGCAGGTTGTTGAGCGCCGGGACCAGAACGTTCAGGACTTCGATGTCCTGCGCTTTGAACCGCTTGTGGTCCTTCATGTCGAAGTTGAAGACGCTTCGCGGCTGCCGGTTGAGATCATAAAGAATGAATGACAGGGACTCATTGATCCGGTTCTCCTTGATGTAGTCCCGCAGGAACTCAGAGTCCGGCATGTCCCACCAGCGGATATAACTGATGAACGGCTCGTCCTCCTGCTCGTCAGCTTTGGCGGTCCAGGCAAAGGTGCCGTTCAGCTCTTCCGTCTTCGAGTAGTACTCGTTGAAGATGCGGAGCCAGTTCGGGTTGAAGTTGTAGAGGTACTGGTCCACCAGGTTCCGGTTGCCGTCGAGGAAGAAGATCATCGCGCTGTCGAAGTCTAAGAATTCTTTGAGTCCGTCGACGATGGTGACCGTGAAATGGTACGGGTCGTGGTCCTTGCCGCACTTGACAATGAATTCGTAAAGCTTTTCCCAATTCAAAGAACTGCTCATGATGTCCTCCAATATCCATAACCAAACATATATCAGGTTCCATAAACAACATACCACAAATGAGAAAAATGGGAATAGGCAAAATTGAGTACACCGCCCGAAGAGCACGTATCTATGCGCTTCGAGCGGTGTGTTTAATTGACGATGATATACTCAATCGGACATTTATTTACTTTCGGAAAACTTCTCCAGGATGTACTCCTTGACCTTGTCTTCCTGGACGGAACGGGTGAGTCCGGCAAGGTCCTGACCAAAGAATCGTTTGACCAGTTCCATCGGGGTGCCGTCTTTCCGGGCGATCTCGTCCGCCTTTGCCTGAAGGTCCTCTTCCGTGACCTGCGGGTCCAGTTTCTTGATGAGTTCCTTCATGACCAGATCGGCCTTGGCTTCTTTGTAAGCCGCTTCCCGGATCTCGGGGTCCATCTCGGCAAGTTCCTGCGCTTTGTGCAGGTGCACGGTGCCGTTGATCAGGGTGTCATATTGCATGTTGTGCTTCGCCTGGAGAAGAAAGTACTCATACAGGTTCTGGACCTGTTCTTCGGGCACTTCGATGTCATAGAGCCGGACGAATTTGGCAAATGCCTGTTCTTTTGTCATGATACGACCTCTCTTTCGGGAGCGGGTGTGTCGGCAAGGCCGGCTTCCGTGGTGAGCAGGGTGGAGGCGATGGACGCCGCGCTCTCCAGAGCGAGACGGCTGACCTTGACGGGGTCGATGATGCCGCTCTTCACCATGTCCACATAGGTGTCGGTGTCGACGTCATAGCCGGTGCCTTTCGGCTGTTCGGCGAGGTGGGCGAGGACGGCGGGGCCGTCGAGGCCGGCGTTGAGGGCGATCTGCCGGGTCGGAGCTTTGAGTGCCTCCAGCAGCACTTTCGCGCCGGTGCGCTCGTCGCCTTCAAGGGTGTCCGCAAATGCGGAGACATTGTCGAGGATGTCGAGGTAGGCGATGCCGCCGCCGGCGACGATGCCTTCCTCCAGAGACGCTCGGGCCGCGTTGACCGCGTCTTCGATGCGCATCTTGCGCTCCCAGAGTTCGGTCTGCGTCTGGCCGCCGACATCGATGACGGCGACGCCGGAGACGAACTTGGCGAGGCGCTCTTCATAACGCTGCTTGTTGAATTCGTAGTCGGTGTGCTCGACGAGGTAGCGAAGCTCCTGCGTCCGTTTCTCGACCGCTTCCGGGTCGCCGCCGGCGCCGGTGATGACGGTCTGCATCTTGGAGATGCGGATGTCCGCCGCGGTACCGAGCTGTTCCCGGGTCACTTTGCGGATGTCGAGTCCGAACTTGTCGGAGACATAGGTGCCGCCGGTCTGGACCGCCAGGTCTTCCATTCTCCACTCACGGCCTTCGCCGTAGTTCGGCGCGACGATGGCGCACATGTCAAGTTCCAGCTCGTGGAGCGGGTTGTTGATGAGCGTCAGCGCATCGGCTTCCAGCCCGTTGCAGATGAGCAGGAAGGACTTTCCGTCTTCCGCTGCCAGCATGAGGGCGGGGACGAGGTCCTGCGGGCTGGTGATCTCTTTATCGGTCATCAGGATGTAGGCGTCCTTCAACTCGCAGACCGTCTGGTTTTTGTCGGTGCACATGAAGGGGGAGATGAAACCGCGCTCGAAGACGATGCCTTCCTGGATGTCCAGAGTGGTCACGTACTTGCCGGTCTCATCGACTTTGATGACACCTTCCATCCCGACTCTGTCGAGGGCTTCGCCGACCATGTTGCCGAGTTCTCTGTCTTCACAGGAGATGGCGGCGACGTTGGAGATCTCTTCTTTCGTCGAGATCTCGATCGCGTTCTCATGAAGCGCGTCGACCGCGCAGTCGGCGGCTTTCAGAATGCCTTTTTGCAGCTGGATCGGGTTGGCGCCGGCGGCCACGTTCTTGAAGCCTTCCTGCAGGATGGCCTGTGCCAGGATGGTGGCGGTCGTGGTGCCGTCTCCGGCGGTGTCATTGGTCTTGATGGCGACGGACTTCATGAGTTCGACGCCCATATTCTCAACGGGGTCTTCGAGAACGAAGGCACGGGCGATGGTGACGCCGTCGTTGGTCACGAGGACTTTGGCGTCCGCAGTTGCGGTGTCCGAATAGTCGGCACCCCGTAAACCTGCTTTTTGATGCATGGTGGCGTTGCGTCCTTTCGGACCCAGCGTCGCTTTGACGGCATCGGCCAGTTTGTCGATGCCCGACATCATTCTCTGGCGGATGTCTTCGCCGAATACAATGTCCTTTGCCATGGAAAAGGACCTCCATAACCTGTTAGATTGCCCGGCGCCGAAACGCCTTAAGAAAAGGGCAGGCCGTGCGACCTGCCCTCACAGTAGTATACTCTAAAACTTAGAATTTTGCCATCATGTCGTTGAACTTCTCGAGTTCTTCGGGATCCATGGCAAAGCCGTTTTCCTTCGTCGGATACTCTTCGTCCTTGACGTCGTCGAGCCAGCCCATGTAAGCTTCGCAAAGGAAGGGAAGCAGTTCGGCATAGGTCTTGGCGTGGATCGCCTTGGTGGGCATGACACCGTAGGTGTCCATATCGACCATTTCGGAACCGTCGCAGGGAGCGCCGGCAGCGATGCCGATGACCGGGACGCGAAGTTTCTCGGAGATGGCCTGCGCGACTTCCTGAGGAGTGAGCTCGATGGTCATACAACCCATACCGTTCTCCTGGTACTCATAGCCCCACTTGAAGATCTCGAAAGCTTCTTCTGCGGTCTTGCCAAGTCTCTTGTAACCGGTAGCGTTGGTCTGCCAGCCGGAGATGGCGCCGATGTGGCCGTAGGTCGGGACCCAGTTGTCAGACATGTACTTCAGGACTTCGTTGGTGACGCCCATCGGAAGGATGGAGTCCGCGCCGTCGAAGATGAGCTGTGCGCCGTATTTGACCGCGTCGACTTTATCAGCATAGAACTGGATCGGAAGATAGAAGTTCATGTGCATGATCTTGGAGTACTCGCGGTATTTGATGACGGAAAGCTGGGAGTTTGCCCACTCGGCATCCCAATCGGTGGTCTGAAGAGCACCGGCACGAACGGAAAGGATGCCGGGGACACGGAAGACGTCGCAGCCGACCATTTCAGCGGCAAGAGCAAAGAACGGGCCAAGTTCTGCGGGGCAGACCTGACAGATCTTCTCGCCTTCGTCTTTCATTTTCTGAAGTTTGCTGAGGCTCTTTCTGGTTTTGGAAGCGGTTGACATTTTGATGTCAGCAGTTTTGTTATCAGCCATGATGTAGTTTCCTCCTTAAGGATATTATGGTGTTTCGTTCTTCGGACTCCTCTTGCGCGTTGCCTGTTGGCGATGCACGGACAGACGCCCGAAACTACCTTTCTGCACCTATATTCTAAAGAACCGCGGGGGTGGAAAGACATACTCAAAATTATGCAACTTTCGGTAGAAATATTGGTATGTCCCGCGCTATGTATGCTCTTTCTTTTCATTGTCAGAAATTTCAGACATACTACAGAATACCATGTTATACACGACACATAGATAATATTTGTACGATTTATCTTAAGCTAATCTTAAAAAGGAGTGCACCCAATGAGAAAAACCAGAAAAATCTTAGCAGCCCTCCTGGCAATGGTCATGGCGATGAGCGTCTTCTGCCTCACAGCCTTTGCCGGAGAGAAGAAAACGTATACTGCCTACACCTTCTTCGGTGACAGCGTCACAGCGGCTGCCGGCTTGCCGTCCTACTACACGTTCTTCGTATACAATCCGGAAACCGGTAAATACGAAGGCACCGCAGAAGGCCAGCGTGTCCTCGGCTCATACCCCGATCTGGTCGCGCAGGGCGTCGGCATCAACAACGGTCTGGAAAACTATTACAATGAATCCCACAGCGGATGGAGAACGTCCGAAGTCCGTGAGCTCCTCGATCCGGATTATTACAACGATGACGGTGAAGTGGCGAAAGCACTTTCTCTGGCGATGGCCAACGGCAAGGCGATCGCCGACCCGCAGGACCCCGAACTCCGCAAACAGGTCCATGATGAACTCGCGAAGTCAGACCTCATTACGCTGGACCTCGGTTCCAACGATATCCAGCTTCCGATCATCATGACCCTCTACTCGGTTTTGAACCCGACGGCAAGTGAGGACTACAAAGCCTGGATGATCGAGAAGCTGCTGCAGAAGTATGGTTCTGCCAGTGAACTGATCAACAACCTCGCACAGACGGTCGCTTCCCTTCATGGTGTCGAATTTGCTCTCGAGCAGATCGCCAAAGCGACCCTGACCGGTCTCCATAAGTTCAATACGAACTATCCTGTTATCATCGACAAGATCCTGGAGATCAACCCGACGGCCGACATCTATGTCATCGGTCTCTACAACCCGCTGTCCGATACCCTGATCTCTGAAGACTTGCCGATCAAGATCGGTAAGATCCTCGACCCGATGATCCAGGGCATGAACCTCTATCTGAGTCAGCTGAACCCGGCCCGTGGGCATTACACCTATGTCGACGCCTTCAACACTGCGGTCCTCGGCACGATCAACGTCAGTGAACTGTTCACCGGCGGCGGTCTCTCCGCTGAAGGTATGGGCGAGTACACCCTCTATGTCCACCCGAGTCTGGAAGGTCATGCGTACATCGCCGAACAGGTACTGAAAGCGATCCCCGACAAACCCGCGGTCCTCAACGGCATCGTCAAGGGTGAAGACGGACGCTGGGCTCTGTACAAGAACAACAAGGTCGTTACCAGCGCCACCGGCGTCTACCAGAACGACAAGGGCTGGTGGAGAGTGAAAGACGGCTACGTCGACTTCGAGGCCAACGGCATTTACCAGAACGCCCTCGGCTGGTGGAAGACCACGAACGGCAAGGTCACCTTCAAGGAGACCGGCATCTTCCAGAACGAGAACGGCAAG
>JAZOTY010000123.1:0-4806 GCA_045657845.1 Acutalibacteraceae bacterium
GTGGAGATCAACGCGACGCAGATCGAACTCCTCGGCGACTGCCCGGCGGACTACCCGCTGCAGAAGAAACGCCACACGCTCGAGTTCCTGCGGACCATGCCTCACATCCGTCTGCGCTCCAACACCTTCAACGCGGTGTTCCATGTGCGCTCCGTCCTGGCGGCGGCCATCCACGAGTACTTCCAGCAGAACGGCTACGTCTATGTGAACACGCCGCTCATCACGGGCTCCGACTGTGAAGGCGCCGGCGAGATGTTCCAGGTCACCACGCACGCGTACGGCGATGAAGCGAACTACGAAGACGCCGACGCTTACTATGCCGACGATTTCTTCGGTCAGCAGGCCGGCCTCTCCGTCTCCGGACAGCTGGAGGGCGAGATGGCAGCCATGGCCTTCGGCAAGATCTACACCTTCGGTCCGTCCTTCCGCGCTGAGAAGTCCAACACCCAGCGCCACGTCGCCGAGTTCTGGCACGTGGAGCCGGAAGTCGCGTTCGCGGAGCTGCCGGACGTCCTCGAGATCGCGGAAGACATGATGAAATATGTCATCCGTGCCGCCATGGAGCGGTGCCCGACCGAACTCGAATTCTTCAACAAGTTCATGGAAAAAGGCCTCCTCGACAAGCTGAACAATGTCGTGAACTCCGACTTCGAAGTCCTCGACTACACGAAGGCCATCGAGATCCTCGAGAAGGCCGACGCCGACTTCAAGTTCCCGGTCTCCTGGGGCATGGACCTCCAGACCGAGCATGAACGCTATATCACCGAAGAGGTCTTCAAAAAGCCCGTCTTCGTCATCAACTACCCGAAAGACATCAAGTCCTTCTACATGAAACAGAACCCCGACGGCAAGACCGTCGCGGCGGCGGACCTGCTGGTCCCCGGCGTCGGCGAGATCATCGGCGGTTCCGAGAGAGAAGCCGACTACGACAAGCTCATCGCGGCGATGAAGGAACGGAACATGGACATGTCCGCGTACGGCGATTACCTCGACCTGCGCAAGTACGGCACCGTCCCGCACGGCGGCTACGGCCTCGGCTTCGAGCGCCTCGTCATGTACGTCACCGGCATGGCCAACATCCGCGACGTCATCCTGTTCCCGCGCACCGTCGGCAACATCCGGTAACGGGAACAGAACACCATCGAGAAGGGAGATGACAGGATGTCAGAACCCCAACTGAATACTTCCGCGGCGGTGGGTCTTGCACAGGACGGTACATCGCCAAAGAAAAAGAAGGTCTGGCTGGAGATCATCCGCATTTTCGCGGTGTACCTGGTCATCTTCAACCACACCGGCGACTACGGCTTCCACTACTTTGCCACGCTGGGCGGCGGCTACCGCTACTGGCTGTTCATGGCGTGCTCGGCACTGACCGTCATGAACATCCCGCTCTTCTACATGATCTCCGGGTCCCTGCTCATGGGCAAGGAAGAGAGCGTGGGGACGGTCTGGCGGAAACGGGTGCTGCGCTACGCGCTGGTCATTCTCATCTTCACGTTCGTCCAGTACCTGTGGATCTCGTTCCGCGCCGAGGACGGCTTCCGGGAGAGCTTCAGTCTCTGGGAATGGTTCGTCACCATGCTGTCGGAGAACATCATCGTGCCGTACTGGTTCCTGTATGAGTACCTCGGGTTCCTCGTCATGCTGCCGCTCTACCGCCGCATGATCCAGAACCTGAAAGAGGAAGAGTTCCATTACCTGTTCCTCCTGTACATCATCTTCACCGGCGCTCTGCCGATCATCGAGTACATCGTGACGAAATGGCACACCATCCTGAACATCAGTTTCAACGTCGCCTATGTCACGGGCGATCTACTGGTGTTCCCGGCCCTCGGCTATTACCTTGTGAACAAGCCGAAGCCGACCTGGAAGCAGCTGGCGATCATGTGGGGGCTGTCGCTCCTGTGCGTCGTCTACACCTGCCTCATGACCGAGTACAAGATCGGCTACGCGCACCAGCTCAGCGAAGCGCGCGTCGGAACGTTCTTCAAGATGCTCATCTGCATCCCCGCGGCCACGGTCTTCCTGACCGCCCGCAAGCTGTTCGACACGGACGACGGGAGGG
Source organism: Acutalibacteraceae bacterium (assembly GCA_045657845.1). GTDB lineage: Bacteria > Bacillota > Clostridia > Oscillospirales > Acutalibacteraceae > RUG420. The sequence goes on from JAZOTY010000123.1 coordinate 2,066, forward strand.
GCATCACCCTGCACCCCGGCCTCGAGAAGCTGGCTCTCTCGATGGGCAGCTGCGTCTTCGGCATCTACCTCGTCGAGCAGATCTTCCGGGAAGCCTTCTACGACTTCGGCATGGTCCTCGTCGACCACCTGCCGAATTTCCCCGCGACGCTCCTATACTGTTTCGTCGTGCTGCTGGCCGCTTACCTGCTGGCTCTGGTGCTCAAGCAGATCCCCGGCCTCAAAAAACTGTTGTAAACATACACTCCCGCAATCTGACGTTGCGGGAGTGTTTTCTTTGGAGTATAATAGACCTGTCGTATAGTATATGTGTATAGTTTATAAGATCAGGCGGTAAACGCCTTGAAGATAAAGGAGAGAACCTGATGGCAAGACCGAAAAAACCGGAAGAACGGAACCGCATCCGCGATGTCGCATTCAACGTCTTTTCCAATAAAGGGTTCGAGAACTCTTCGTTCTCGGACATCGCCAAAGAGGCGTCCGTCTCGAAGTCCCTCGTGCAGTACTACTTCCCGAAGAAGGAACAGTTCGTGCAAGACTTCATCGACAAGAGCCTGGCGGCGGTCACTGAGATCGTCCGGGAAGACCTCGACATCCAGTATGAACATGAGCTCGGCGAACTCTACGCCATCGGCTATTGCCAGTTCTATTACGCGATGTACAACGAGCGCATGAATTCGCTCCGTATGGACATCCTCCGGGACCGCGGCAACACCGCGATGGTCGTGAAGCACGGCATCGACTGGCTCGTGAACAACACCAACGCCATCCAGGTCGAGGAGGAGGAGCAGATCGAGAAGGTCAAGAAGACGGTCGTCTACGTTGCCGGCGGAGCCTTCGACCACCTCTATGCCAGCATGCTTGACGGGGTCCCCTTTGACGTCGAATTCCTGTCAGATGCATCTCTGGCACTTCTGAACCCGTTCCTGAACGTCCCGTTCCAAGAAGGGGAATCCATCCGAAATCAGATCTCTCCCGAATGGCTGGAAAAGACCCGGAAAAAATACAACCGCATGGTCTTCAGCGTCCGATAAGAAAACGGCACAAAACGTTAATCATAAAACCCAAAAGAGCCCGGCCGTTCGCCGGGCTCTTTTAGGTCAAATACTTTGCGAGAGTTTTGAGAATAAAAGAGAGTTTTATGGATGCCACGATGTGTGTGACAGATTTGACAAGGGATGGATCGGTCGCCTTGCCGTGAATAGATTAGCATTTGTGAATCCCAAAGTCAAGAAAAAATTAAGACTAATTTAAGAATTTGAGTCGGCAATTTCTTTACAGAAAGGCCCCGGCGCAGGCGCGCCGGGGTCTTCCTGTCTGAAATTACGTGTGAGAGTCTTGAGAAAAAAGGAGTTTGATCGCGTAAGCTTCTCAAAGAGTGCCGGTTTAGAAAATGGTCTCGGTGGCGTTTTCCACCTCGGTGAACCCGCTGTCTTTCGCGGGTTTGTCATTGAAGAACGCCCACGGGTTCAGGCCTTCCTTCTTCATGGTCCTGTAGACCGCGATGATGTAGAAGATGTCCATGGCGGTGACGTTCAGGATGAGGAACTTCGTGAACGGCATCCAGGAGATGTTCAGAGCACCTTCGGAGAAGATGGAGGGAGAACCGAGGCCGAGTTTGTAAGAGACGACCAGAGTCAGAGCGCCGAGGCAGGACGGGGCCAGCGTTCCGAAGAACTTGAGGATGGCCATCCACAGGTTGACGCCGGTACCTTTGACGCCGCCCTCCCGGAACAGCTTCTCGATAAACAGCAGCGAGATAAAGAAGTTCTGCATGTAAGCCGCATAGAACTCGTTCGGGTCATGCCACTCGTAGACCGAGAAGAAGACGAAGAAGAACGAGATGAACAGAATGAAGCAGACGTACGGGACCCAGAGTTTATCCGGAACATGTGGCATCGTCAGCTTGAATTCTTTCCTGCCGTACTTGAATTTCAGGTAGAGCAGGATACAGTCGAACAGGAACCAGATGATGTCCCACACCCTTTGCCAGGTGCCGTGTGCGGTGGAAATGCCGAGGAAGGTGCCGTCGGTGTTCATGAAGGGCTCACCGAAGAAACCCATCTGGAGTTCCCAGGCCCAGTTGAGACCCAGGACGAAGAGCGGCATGCCGCAGGTCTTGTCCTTGAAACCCTTGTAGATCAGGATGATGTACGTCAGGGTCCAGAACAGACCGGAGATGATGGTCAGGATATCCCACATCGGGACGCCGGACGGAATGGCGAGTGCCTCCGGGCCGAGCGCGTACTGCGGGTCGTTGACGCCGAACTGGGACAGGTCAACGCTGTCCAGGGCGCCGTCCGCGAGGCCGTAGATCTTCTCATACAATCTGCGGAACGCGTCGGTGTCGGAGTGCAGATAGGAATATTTGATCGCTGACTGAGGCAGCGCGGTTAACAGATTACCCATTACTTTCCTCCTATGGTTTGTATTCTGATTTCTCTAATTGCTTTCCCAAAGCTTTTGCTTTTCTCACACTCTCCTTCCAATTGCTTCACACGCAAGGATCACAATCCTGTACACAACTAGTTTACTCGCGCTTTTTTGACCCGGTCAATGTTCGTGCTGCACAAAAGAAGCCTGCTCTGCTTGTGCAGTTTGCGGGTGTGTTGCGCTTCACCTTGTCAAAGTGCAATACAGAAGTGTATAGGAAATGTTGCGCTATGCACGAAAAATGAGTATACTTGTCGGCTCGTATAGTTTATGTGCGATTGACATAAAACGAGGTGGCATGCTAAGCTG
>JAZOTY010000124.1:0-7441 GCA_045657845.1 Acutalibacteraceae bacterium
CCTCCGACCGTCAGCGCCGGCAGAACACCGCGCAGGCGAAGCGGGCGGCGGCACAGCGCAGTAAAGCGTCGGCCAAGAGACGTAAAACGTCCGGCCGCAGACGCACGCAGTCCTCGATGCGGCAGAGACGGATCGCCACCATCGTCGGCGGCATCCTGCTGCTTGCACTGGTCGTCATCCTGCTCGTCATCGGTCTCCGCTCCTGCGGCGATCGGGACAGGAAAGCGGATGAAGCAAAGAAGGAACCCGCAGTCGTCCAGCAGGACGGACGCGTCACCGGTAAACCGGCGACCGCGAACATTCTCAGTTCCGGGGACTATCTCATCCACAAGATGATCCTCGACGGCGTCCGTACCGGGAACGGCTATGATTTCGACTCCATCTTCACGAACGTGAAAGATGAGATCACCGCGGCGGACTATGCTGTCTGCAACTTCGAGTTCACCATCACGGAAACCGGCAACTTCAATTTCTACCCGCACTTCAAGCTGCCGCCAGAAACCGCAGATGCTCTGAAGAATGCCGGCTTCGACTTCCTCATCACGGCGAACAACCACTGCGGCGACGACCGCGAAGAAGGCCTGTACCGCACAGTCAAGATCCTTCGTGAAAAGGGCTTCAAGACGACCGGTACCTTCGAGGCTCCGGACGAGAAGAAGTACTCCGTCGTTGACGTCAACGGCATCAAGATCGGCATCGTCAACTACACGTTCGGCACCATCGACGACCAGGGTCTCAAAGCCCTGAACGGCAACTACGCGCTGGACGCCAACGCATCCCAGTGTGTCAACGTCTTCCAGAACGAAAAGCTTCCGCAGCTCTTCTCGGAACTCGAGCAGATTACCGCGGACATGAAGAAAGACGGCGCGGAGGCGTACATCGCCTACATGCACTGGGGCAATGAGTTCCAGCTGCAGCAGACGACGACCCAGCAGGAGATCGCTCAGAAGCTCTGTGACCTCGGATACGACGCCATCATCGGCGGCCACCCGCACGTCATCCAGCCCGCAGCAGTCCTGCAGAGCGCTGACGGCCACAAAGCGTTCTGTATTTACTCCACCGGCAATCTGGTCTCGAACCAGCGCCGCGAGTATATGAGTGCATCGCCGAACGGCTACACCGAAGACGCCATCTTCGTCTACACCACATTCGAGCGGGACAATGAGGGCAACGTCACTCTCACCAAAGTCGATTACACACCGGTCTGGATGAACAAGTCCGGCTCCAGCTACAAACTCGAAGCCTGCAAGGGCGACAACCTCACCGCATCCCAGCAGTCCTCGAAGAACCGCACCGACGGCCTCGTCGCCGAAGGGTTCCAGGCCTGGAACGGGTAACGGACCGCTGTCTCGCAGCGCAGTCAAATAATATATCGCATCAGGAAACTCCCGAAGCGTTTTGCTTCGGGAGTTTGTTAATCATTTCCCTCTTGCTCCCGCACCCCTTTTTTGAGATGATAGAAATGGAAAAAGGCATATTGTAAAGGAGGGATACTCTCTATGGAAATCACAATGAAACTGACTCCGGAACAGGAGGCCATCCTGAACGGGTCAAAGGGAGAGGCCATGGCCAAGGTCATGCGCACGCTCGTCGAGTACGGGCAGATCTACGGTGCCACCAAGATGGTCCCCGTCACCGGCGAGTGCGGACACCTGGTCCTGAGCTTCGGTCTCATGTTCCTGGGACCGGTCTTCGACCTCTACCAGCAGCTCATCGACGAGGGGTGCCTGCCGCAGCAGAAACTGACCTGCGACCCGCTCCCCTATGACAAGAACGTCCCGCAGGACGCCATCTCGAAAGTCGTCGCCAAAGTCATCTACTCGAAACAGGGTTCCTACAACAAACAGCTCGAAAAGCTCGGCATGAAGAACCCCGGCAAAGACTCCTATACCTGCGCGAGCTACATGACCGAGGTCGGCAATACCCCGAAGGAGGGCGATGTACTGTCCTGGGCAGAATCATCCGCTGTCGTTTACGCGAACAGCGTACTCGGCGCCCGCTGCAACCGGAACTCCGGCATCATCGAGCTGTTCGGCTCCATCGCCGGCTTTGTCCCCTATTTCGGCTTCCTCACCGATGAGGGCCGGAAGGCGGACTGGGTCATCGAACTCCAGACGACGAAGATGCCCGACGCGCAGCTCCTCGGCTCCGCGGTCGGCATGAAGGTCATGGAAGAGGTCCCGTACGTCAAAGGCCTTGACAAGTACCTCGGCACGGAACTCGACGAGTCCGCGACCACGTACCTCAAGGACTTCGGCGCGGCCACCGCGTCGAACGGCGCCGTCGGTCTCTACCACATCGAGAACCTGACGCCGGAAGCAAAGAAACAGGGCACCGCGCTCATCAAGCCGGACGCGAAGACCTATGTCATCACGGACGAGGTCCTGCAGGAAGTCAAGGACAATTATCCCGTCATCTGGAAGGACCCGACCGCAAAGCCGGAACTCTGCTTCCTCGGCTGCCCGCACATGTCCCTCCAGCAGATGAAGGACTGGACGCACACCCTCGAAGAAGGACTCAAAAAGGAAGGCCGCAAGCAGGTCTCCATCCCCACCGTCTTCACCGCGTCCACACCGGTCATCGAGGAGTTCAACAAGACGCCCGAGTCGAAGACCCTCAAGAAGATCGGCGTCGTCGTCAGCTACATCTGTCCGCTGATGTACATGGACAACCCGCTCTGCCAGACGAAGCCCGTCATCACGAGTTCCAACAAGCTGCGCACTTACACGACCGCACGGTTCTACTCGAACGACGAGATCGCGGAGATGCTCACGAAGGAGGTGGACTGAGATGGCAAAGAAGAATAACGGCGTCAAGACCTTCCAGGGCCGCGCCATCACGCCCGGCGAGTGCACCGCCGAAGCGGTCGTCTCCCACGGCGGCTTCAACACGCTGGCCAGCATGCAGATGATGTCCATCCAGACGAAGACCAAATGCGTCGACCAGAACAACCCGGATCTCTACAAGAAGATCCTCCAGGGCAAGGCGCTCTGCCTGCCCCAGACCATCGGTTCCACCACCGGCGGCATGTTCCTCTACTGTGCCGTCAAGCAGGGCAAGAACCCGGCCTGCCTCCTGTTCTCGAAAGAGATCGATTCCCTGGCAGCCGCCGGCGCGGTCCTCTCCGAAGTCTGGGCTCCCGAGAGCCCGATGCCCGTCGTCGACAACCTCGGGGACGAGTTCCTCAACTACGTCCAGGACGGAGACACGATCACCGTTCACCCGGACGGGTCCGTGGATGTCGCCCGGTAGATCGCCAACATGACAGAGAGCTGAGCAGAACGCTCAGCTCTTTTTTTGTCCTTCCCGTCGTTTTCCCCCGCAGGTTAATAACTAAACAATCTTCCCATATTGAAAAACTATAAGTATCATCGTAAACTTAAAGTATCTATATGCAACCTATTGGTATTTATGGAGGAGAAAGCAAATGTCAGACAAGAAAGAGAAACGGCCGAAGATCACAAAAGACACGGTCCCGGAAGGGTTCACCCTCTCCCTCGCCATCGTCGACGCCATCCCGGTCCTGCTGTTCGCCGTCGCCATCATCATCCTGGGTATCAAAGCAAACTTCAGCCCGCTGATCATGCTGGGCGGTTTCCTTTGTTTCCTCGGCGGCGCCATCAAGGTCCTGTGGAAAGTCATCGTGGCGACGAAGCAGAAGAACGTCTACTGGATGTACAAGCAGATGGGCCCCGTCATGGGCGTCGGCTTCCTGCTGCTCATCATCGGGTGCATCGTCTCCCGCGCCGCGTTGAAGGCCGCCTTCGCCGGCATCGGAGTCGTGTCCATCGTACTCTTCACACTGTGGTTCCTCTGCATGTGCCTCATGGGAGTCTTCGCGTCGAAGCTGGACTCCTCGGACCCGAGATCCAACTGGATCGAACAGTGCACGAACGGCGTGGGCGAACTCTGCCTCTGCCTTGCGCTCGCACTGCTGTAATAAACCATTAAGGAGAGAACAAGCAAATGAACATCCTGTTGTGTGTCAAACAGGTGCCGGACACGGCCGACATTCGGATCGATCCGGAGAAGAACGTCCTTATTCGGAAAGGCGTTCCCAGCATCCTGAACCCGTTTGACAGCTACGCCCTCGAGGCGGCGGCGCGCATCAAGGACCGGGACCCGTCGACGAAGATCGTCGCGCTCAGCATGGGTCCCCCTCAGGCCGAAGCGGTGCTCCGCGAGTGTCTCGCCATTGCGGCGGACCGCGCGTACCTCATCTCCGGCAGAGCCTTTGGCGGTTCCGATACGCTCGCGACGAGTTACATCCTTTCAGAGGCGATCAAGCTGGTCTCTGAACAGGAAGGTCCCTTCGATGCCGTCTTCTGCGGCAAGCAGGCGATCGACGGCGACACCGCCCAGGTCGGACCCGAGATCGCGGAACACCTCGGCATCCCCCAGGTCACCTACGGCCTGGAAGCGGAGGTCTCGGGCGATGCACTGCACGTCCGCAGAGAGACCGAAGCGGGCTACGCGGTCGTTTCGGTGAAGACCCCGTGCCTCGTGACCTTCACCAAACCGTCGTTCGAAGTCCGGTACCCGACCATCCCGTCGAAGCTGGCGGCGGACAAGGCGGACATCACGGTCCTGTCGGAAGAGGACCTCACTTCGATCGACCGGACACAGATCGGCCTTTCCGGCTCGCCGACGAAGGTCAAGCGGACCTATGTCCCGTCCCGCCGGAAAGAATGCAAATACGTGTCCGCGGAGACGCTGCTCGGCGAACTCCGCGGCAAAGGCGCGCTGGAGTAAGGAGGCGAGCACAGTGGAAGTCAAGACCAAAGACCTCTGGGTGTTCGTCGAAACGAACCCCGACGGCAGCGCCAGGAACGTCGGCATCGAACTGCTGACCCCCGGCCGCCGCATGGCGGACAAGCAGGGCGGCGACCTCGTCGCGGTCGTCCTCGGCAAGGAAGTCTCTGCCGCCGTCCAGGAGATCAACGCACACGGAGCTGACCAGATCATCGTCGCGGAAGGCCCCGAGTATGAACACTACACGACCGACGCCTACGCGACCGCGCTGGTCGAACTCATCACGAAATACGCGCCCACCAGCGTCCTCATCGGCGCCACGCCCAACGGGCGGGACCTCGGGCCCCGTGTCGCCTGCCGGCTGAAGACCGGCCTGACCGCGGACTGCACCGAGCTCGACATCGATGACGAGACCGGCAACGTCCTCTGGACCCGCCCCGCTATCGGCGGCAACCTGATGGCGCAGATCCAGTGTCCGGATCACCGCCCGCAGATGGGCACGGTCCGCCCCGGCGTGTTCCACAAGAGCGAACCCGTCGAAGGACACGCGGCCGTCATCCGGGAGGACGTCCATGTGGCGGACGAAGACATCCGCACGAAGGTCATCGAGCTCATCGACCAGATCGGCGATGAGACCGTCGACCTCGAAGGCGCGGAGATCATCGTCGCCGGCGGCCGCGGTGTCGGTTCCCCGGACGGGTTCCAGATCATCCGCGACCTCGCGGACGCGCTCGGCGCCACCGTCGGCTGCACCCGTTCGCTCGTCGACGCGGGGTGGATGCCCCACGCGCACCAGATCGGGCAGACCGGCAAGACCGTCGGGCCGAAGCTGTACATCGCCTGCGGCATCTCCGGCGCCATCCAGCACGCCGCCGGCATCGCGGGAGCGGAGACCGTCGTTGCCATCAACAACGACCCGAACGCCCCCATCTTCAGCGTGGCGGACTACGGCATCGTCGGCGACCTGTTCGAGGTCATCCCCGAACTCATCCGGCAGCTGAAGGGCGGCGAGAAGGAAGCCAAACTTCCGCCCGCCTGGGCCGACCACACGCCGACCGCGTACCACATCGAGATGATCCCGCCGAAGCACGCGACCCTCGACCTGCAGAAAGACCTCGACCTCTTCTGCGAGAAGTTCACCCGCTTCACCGGCGACGGATTCATCACGTCGATCACCGACAACGCCATGTCGAAGCTCTGCTTCCACGGCTCGGAGATCATCCGCGAGTGCGGCCTCGACGCGCCGAAGGACCGGGTGTTGCTCCACCTCAACACCTTCCATCAGAAGGAGGAGCTCGACCGCATCCTCGAGGACGCGAAGAACGCCGGCATCCGGAACTTCCTCGTCATCTCCGGCGACGGTTCCGACAAGATGCACAAGCTCCAGCCCGAGGAGCTGGGCCGGACCGACGTCCCGGTCATCACCTCCGTTGAGCTGCTGGAATACATCCATGAGAAGTACCCCGAGTTCATCCTCGGCGCCGCCTTCAACCCCTACGAGATGCCGGAACTGGAGTTCCCGAAACTCGAACGGAAACTGGCGGCGGGCGCGTCCTACATCATCACCCAGCCCATCATCGGGCAGGACGACCAGATGGACCGCCTCCTGAAGGAACACCCGGACCTCCCCGTCATCGTCGAGATCTGGATGTCCAAAAAACTCTACCTTCTGGCAGACGTCTTCGAACGGGACATCCCGGAGGACTACCCCTATGACCCGATGGAGACCCTCGCCCTCGTGCAGAAGACCTACCCCGCCGTGGGCATCAACTTCAGCCTTCTGCCGTATAAAACGCAATACCCCTACATCGCCGAAACATACGGAACCCACTCCTGACTCTGACTTAAAAAGGAGGACTCCCCATGGCAAAGAGCAAGCGCTTTCTCGAACGCGAGCAGCGGATGATCGACGTGGCGCAGGGACGCATCCCTGACCGGGTCCCCATCTGCGGGCTCATGGAAACCTACACGCTCGCCTACTCCGGCATCCCGCTGAAGGAGGCGGCGCTGAGCGTCCGCAAGAATGTCCAGGCGCACGCGAAGATCTACGACGACATCTACTACGACTGCGCGTACATCGCCTCCCTTGCCCATGCCTGGGAAGTCGGATGGGTCCTGGGGTCAGACGTGTTCTTCATCTCAGACGACGGCTTCACAGAGCAGCACAAGGAGTACTGCCCCATGGTGCCGGACGACTACGACGCGCTGGCCAAAGATCCCCTCCGGTGGATCCTGAACGAGTTCGTCCCCCGGAAGTTTTCCAAGCACGACGCGAGCAACGAAGACCAGCGAAAGGCATTCATCTCGGCACTGGTCCCGTTCCTGAAATTCGCCGGAGCACTGGTCTACGGGAACCTCGTCTTCCGCAAGATCGACATGCCCATCGTCATCGGCGGCGCGGGCCAGATGCCCCTCGACTTCCTCTTCGACTACCTGAGAGGGTTCAAGGGGACCGTTGGCGATCTGCGGCGTCACAAAGACAAGGTCAAAACAGCAACGGAGGCTCTGCTCCCCTACAGCATCGACCTCTCCCACATGACGAACCTCATGATGGGCGGCATGGCCGGCGGGCTTCCCTGGATGGTCAAAAACCTCGTGAACGCGATCATTCTTCGCAACGATTTCAAGTTCACGACGTTCCCGTGGATCTTCAACCCGTGCCACATCCCGCCGTTCCTGAGCCCCAAAC
>JAZOTY010000125.1:0-11161 GCA_045657845.1 Acutalibacteraceae bacterium
GATCATCCTCAAACGCAAACACCCCTGGAATGGTCAGTACATCCGCGACCTCGACATCTCCCGTCAGACGTTCATCGTCCTGGTCCGCAGAAAGAACCGCTCCATGGTCCCGAACGGCAACCTCATGCTGAAAGAAGGCGATACGGTCGTCCTCTACTCGAAGAAGCACATCCAGGACGCCGTCGATATCGAACTGTAACAGAATCAGCTGCATAGAGACCGCAACTTTTCAGTTGCGGTCTTTCTGTTTTGCAGAACATAATAAAAATAGACAATTGTTTATTTTGCGAGATCAAATACAGTTTTGGGAGGTTACAACATGGATGTGAAAACAAAAGCGATCGGCCTTGGTGCCAACGAACTGGCGCATGTGGTACTCCAGTTCTTTGCGGTCGAGTTTTCAAAAGTCAAAAAGAATCAGGCTTACCTGAAGACGAAAGACGGCTGGCTGAATTTCTCCATCGGTCTGACGACCGAAGACGGGACCGTCTGTCAGTCCATCTGGTTCGAGGACGGGAAGGCCACCGTCAAACGGACCGTCGAAGGCGTCGACACGAAACTGACGCTTCTCGACACCGGCGTCCTTGCCCAGCTGGCGGTCCTGCCTCCGAATGAGGTGCTGAACCTGCTCCTCAAGAACAAGATGGTCGTCAACGGCAACTATGCCTACCTGCAGATGTTCAACTTCATGATCTCCATCCTGATGAAGGGCAGCCAGATCAAGAAGATGAGAGCGCAGCGGGAAGAGCGCGCCGAGACCGGCAAAGAGATGGTCGCGAACCCGGCAGACGCCAAACGGAAACGCCCGGAGCCCGAGTTCCTGAAGGTCCCCTGCGTCGACCCCGGCGTCAAATACCTGCAGGACGACTGCTACCTGTCGACCTACAGCATGAAGAATTATCCGCGCCTGCGCAAGTTCCTGGACGTCCACCATCAGAAGACGCCGGAACTGTGTGTGGAGCGCGCCAAACTCATCACGGACTTCTTCCGTGCCAACGGCTTTGAGACGAAACCGGACGGCACCCCCTGGGTCCCGGAAGAGCGTCAGTCGCTCATGTTCAAGTACCTGATGGAACACCGCAAACCCATCCTCCGCAAAGATGACCTCATCGCCGGCACGACGACCACCAAGGAAGTCGGCGTCCCGATCTATCCGGACGGCGTCGGCACGCTGATGTGGGCCGAACTCAAGACCGTGCAGGAACGGGTGCTGCAGCCTTACGGTCCCGTTTCTGAAGAAGACATGTGGACCCTGAATTCCGAAGTCTTCCCGTTCTGGACACACCGGAACTTCCGGGAATATGTCCGCGACCACTACAATGAACCCCTCTGCCAGCAGCTCGACGAGCGCTGGGCCGCGGTCTTCAGCTGGAAGACGGTCGCGCTGTCCCACACCATCCTCGACTATCCAAAACTCCTCCGCCTCGGTTGTGCCGGCATCATCGACGAAGTCAAAGCCGAGATGGAGAACGACAAGAATGCATCGGAAGAAAAGAAGGCCTACCTGCAGGACATCATCACCTGCTACGAAGGCATGATCGCCTATGCCCGCAACCTTGCGGCACAGGTGCAGAAAGAAGCGGACGCGGAGAGAGACCCGAAGAGGAAAGCGGAACTGCAGATCATCGCGGAAGCGGTCGCGCATTCTCCGGAGTTCCCGGCACGGAACCTCGAAGAGGCCGTCCAGGCCATCTGGATCCACTGGATCGGCGTCCACATGGAGAGCACCAACGCGGGCATGTCCCTCGGCCGTATGGACCAGTGGCTGCAGCCCTTCTTCGAAGCCGATATGGCGAAACTCAAAACGCAGGAAGAAAAGGACGCGTACATTTCCCACGCCATCGAACTGCTCGGCTGCTTCTACCTGCGCTGCCAGGACCACCTTCCGATGGTCCCCGACATCGGCAACTACCTGTTCGGCGGCTCGTCATCGGATCAGGCCATCACACTTGGCGGCATCACGCCCGACGGCGAAGACGCGGTCAACGACATGACCTACATCCTTCTGAAGGTCACCGAGATCCTCGGCATCCGCGACCCGAACGTCAACGCCCGCTACAACAGGTCGAAGAACAGTGACACCTACCTGCGCAGACTCTGTGAGGTCAATGTCCATACGACGTCTACGCCCTCCATCCACTCCGATGAGACCGTCATGGCATCTCTCGTTGAACATCACTATGAGCAGAGAGACCTCTATGACTGGTCGGCTACCGGATGCGTCGAACCGACCATCTCCGGCAAGCACATCGGCCATACGAACTGCATGATGTTCAACATGGTCGCGGCCCTGGAGATGGCGATGTACAACGGCTACCATCCGCTGATGCACTGGCACGTCGGACCGAAGACCGGGGAAGTGAAGAACTTCAAGACCTTCGAGGAATTCCTCCAGGCGTTCTTCACCCAGCTCGCGTTCGAAGCCGACCTCGCCTGTGACTACAACAACAAACTGGGTGAGGCCCACGCGGTCCTGCGTCCGACGCCGTTCATGTCGGCTCTCATCGACGGTTGCATCCAGAAAGGTCTGGACTGCACGAAGGGCGGCGCGAAGTACAATTCGTCCGGCACCGCCTGCATCGGTCTTGCCGACATCGTCGACTCGCTGATGGCGATCAAGTATCTCGTCTACGATAAGAAGAAATACAGCTTCGAAGAAGTCGTCGAAGCCACGAAAGCCAACTTCGAGGGCTATGACAAGATGCGCAGCATCATCCTGACCGAGACCCCGCGCTTCGGCTCCGACAACGCGGAAGCCGTCGCCATGGCGAACCGTGTCACGAAGTACATGAAGGACACCTTCTGGCAGCACCGCAACTACCGCGGCGGCCACTACACGACCGGCTTCTGGTCGATGTCGAACCATGTGGCGTTCGGTTCCCTGACCGGCGCCCTGCCCTCCGGCCGTCTCGCGTACCTGCCGTTCACCCCGGGCCTCACTCCGGAAGCGAACGCGTCGAAGAGCCTGCTCGACAACATCAAAGACGTCTCGAAGCTCGATCCGACCAGCATGAACAACAATATCGCGTTCAACGTCAAGGTGAATCCGTCGCCGAAAGATACTCATGAGCAGACGGTCGACCATGTGACGAACTACGCGAAAGCATATGCCCAGCTCGGCGGCATGCAGATGCAGTTCAACGTCGTGTCGTCCGACACCATGCGGGCGGCCATGGCGAACCCCGATGAGTACCGCGACCTCATGGTCCGCATCTCGGGCTACAACGCCTACTTCACTGACCTCGACCGCAACCTGCAGCTCGAGCTCGTCAATCGCGCTGACTACGGCCTCGGCTGATCGAAAATCCCAGAGCCCTGTTTCGACAGGGCTCTCTATTTGTATATGGAAAACAGTTTTACACGAGCGGGTGCTTTTGCTAAACTAAAACGTGAAAAGGAGGAATGACTATGAAACTCAGAAAACTCATCGCCCTCGCACTTTCTGTCTTCGTGATGGCGGCATTCGCGGCGGTCCCGTCGTTCGCGGCCACCGACGTGAGCTCCTGGCTCGAGAAGAATGTGACGGTCGGCATCGATGACGCGGCGAACATCAACGCCCGGAACGCGAAAGGGATCCGGACCTGCAAAAAGGTCTACCAGACGTTCCGCTACACCCAGGAAGCGCACCCCATCTCGGGACAGGGCTGTTTCAGCGTCACGAAAGGCGTCCTGAAGCAGAACGGCAAACAGTGTGACATTTACCTGGTGGCCGCTCACGGCCTCGAGACCAATGCTTTTGGCCAGAACGTCGACAACAGCTCCGTTTCCAACGCCGGCCGGCAGCAGAGCAGTCCGTACCTGAAGCAGTACATGGCGGTCATCAAGAAGGCGGTCCCGAAAGGCGCCAACCTCATCCTGACCGGCCACAGCCTCGGCGGCATGGTCTCTCAGCAGGCGGCAGCCAACAAGACCATGCAGAAGCGCTACAACATCCTGCACATCATCACCTGGGGCTCTCCGCTGATCGCCAAAGGTCAGATCGAAGGCCAGCTCCACAGAATGTGCGCGGCCGGCGACGTGGTCCCGCTGATGAGCGAATACACGTTCTCCGACCCGGAGGCGCAGCTGAACGACCGCAACCGTGAAGTCGCGGACGTCATCCCCGTCATCCAGTCCCATGTCGAAGGTTACAACGACAAGAACGCCTGGAAAGACTACGACGCGATCGGCGTCAAGGGCGGCAACGCGGTCCTCAAAATGAACGACAGCACCACGAAACGCTTCTATGCGCCGAAGTCCGAGGACCCCACGACCTCTGTCTGGGTCGCCTTCAACAACAACGGCAACTGGCAGGGCGTCTCGATCCTGTACTGATCCTCAGAAAACAATCGAATCAAGACATAGCGAAAGCGGCCCGCACACGGATGTGCGAGCCGCTTTCCCAAGTTGTTATTCTGCAATCTATGGTGCAGATAGAGGACTTAGATGATGCCGAGCGGGATGAGGACGATGAGCAGAAGCGCATCGAGGCCCCACAGGCAGGCGAGCCACTTCTTCTGCGTCGAACGCTTCATGTCGTAAGTGAGGTTCGCGGCGAGGAAGAAGGGGATGTAGGTCGTGATGAAGACCGGAAGTGCGCCCCACCATTTGTAGACCCAGATGAAGGCCGGGGTGGAGGCAAGGAAGATCTCAAAGATGGAGAAGAACGCGGCGTTGCCGATGGCGAACAGCACACGGTTGTTGATGCCGAGGATCTTCTTGGTCTTGTCTTCCGGAAGAAGCTCGACCGACATGAACCCGGCGATCGAGAACATGAGGGAAAGCTCCCACGAGACGCCGACCAGCAGGATGAAGCTGGTGCTCTCCGGGGAGACATGCCACAGGGCATAACCGGAGAAGTGGCAGATGACGGCGTTCATGATCTCATAGAACCAGTGGACACCGTACAGCGCAAGGGCGCCGGCGATCGCATCGTATTTTTTCTTCTTCCACATCGGGATCCAGACACCGACGATGACCAGTGCCAGGAGGGTAATGAAAGTCCAGTCGAAGTTGTCGACACTTCGTACCGCGGCTTTCGCAGCTTCCGCAGCAGCCATTGCAGCAGCGGAACCGTCACCAAATAACATGCAATTCACTCCTTTTTCTCTTGATTCATGTAAAAAACTTCAAAACTGAATATTCATACCGAATATTCATCTTGCAAATTCATTATCACACTTGTAAAACATAGAGTAAATAGGAAAAGTCACTAAAAAAAAGGGGCTGTTTTCGTCAGCATGGACAACTCCTTTTGCGCTGTGCTACAATAATTGCACTGTCTGGCGGACAGGGTCCGCTATAGAAGGGAGGTCCACTCGTGGATCTTACGAACTTACTCAAAGACCTGACTGCGGTCCCCGGTGTGTCGGGGCTCGAAGACAAGGTGGCCCGTGTGGCGATGGACGCCCTGGCGCCTTATGTCGATGAGCTGTACAAGACACCGATGGGTGCCGTCGTCGGTACCATAAAGGGGAAGGGCCCCGCCATCGTGCTGGACGCCCACCTCGACCAGATCGGACTGGTCGTCACCGCGTACGGCGGGGACGGTTTCCTGCGTTTTGACAAATGCGGCGGCATGGACCCCCGCATCCTGGCCGGCATGGAAGTGACCGTCCATGGCACGGAAGACGTATACGGCATCGTGTCTTCTGTTCCTCCGCACCTCGCGAAGAAAGAGGACGAGGGGAAAGCCAAAGCGTTCAAGGACCTCGCCATCGACACCGGCCTGTCCGATGACGCACTGAAAAAGATCGTGGCCCTCGGAGACCGAGTCTCTCTGAGAGCTTACCCGGCCGAGCTGCTGAACGGCCAGGTGGCTTCTGCCGCCATGGATGACCGGGCGGGCATCGTCGCCCTCATCCGCACCGCAGAGCTCCTGAAAGAGGCCGACTGCGACCGCACGGTCCACTTCCAGTTCACGGTCCGGGAAGAAGTCGGGGGTCAGGCAGCCGCCGCGACCGCCTACAACGTCAATTCTTATGCCGCCATCGCGGTGGACGTGAGCTTCGCCCGCACCCCGGGCGTCGACTCGAGAGACGCCGCCCTCATCGGCAAGGGGCCGATGATCGGCTACGCACCCATCCTCGACAAACCGCTTTTTGAGCGCATGAAGTGCATCGCCGAAGAGAACGAGATCCCGTACCAGATCGAGATCATGCGCCGCGGGACCGGCACCCATGCCGACGAACTGACGAATTCGAAATCGGGTCTGCCCGTCGGGCTCGTCTCCATCCCGCTGAAATATATGCACACCACCGTCGAGACCGTCACGATGGAAGACATCGAGAACACCGCGCGGCTCCTGGCCGCCACGGTCCTGGCGGGCTCGTCCGCAGTGGAAGGAGGCGCCGTATGACACTCTTTGAAGACATCCGCATCCTCTGTGAACTGCCCGGCGTCTCCGGAAGGGAAGAACCCGTACGGGACTGCATCATCTCGCAGCTGCCGGAAGACGTCTCGTACGAGATCGACGCGCTCGGCAACCTGTATGTGGAAAAGAAGGGCGCGAACCGCCCGAAAAACAAAGTGGTCCTGTTCGCCCATATGGACGAAGTGGGCCTGATGATCACCTATATCACGGACGACGGATACCTCAGGTTCGACGAGATCGGCGGCATCGACCCGGCGGTCCTCATCGGACGCACCGTCCGCCTGGAGTGCGGCCTCGTCGGCGTCATCGCGCTGAAGGCCCTGCACCTCTGTGAAGGGGAAGAGGACAAAAAGATCCCGCCCATCCGGGAACTGTGCATCGACATCGGCGCGAAAGACCGCGCAGAGGCCGAGAAGCACGTCGCCCTCGGCTCGTATGCCGTCTTCCGTTCGGACTATGTCGAATTCGGTGAGTCCCGTGTCAAGATGAAAGCGCTCGACGACCGTTTCGGCTGCGCGCTCATGCTGGACCTCATCCGCTCGGACCTCGCGTATGACACGACGTTCGTGTTCACGGTCCAGGAAGAAGTGGGCGCCCGCGGCGCGGCTGCCGGAGCCTACACGACGACCCCGGACATCGCGGTCATCCTGGAGACCACCACCGCCGGAGACATCTGCGGGGTGGAGGGAGAACAGCGCGCCTGTGCCTTGGGCGACGGACCGGTCATCTCCTATATGGACCGCGGGACGGTCTACGACCACGACCTCTATCAACTCGCGATGGACACCGCCGGAGAGAACGGGATCCCGGCGCAGACCAAGACCCTGGTCGCCGGCGGGAACGACGCGTCGTCCATCCAGCGCACCGGAGCGGGCAGCAGGGTCCTCGCCATCTCGGCGCCGACCCGGTACCTGCATTCCCCCGTGGATGTTCTCGACCGAAACGACGTCGAGAACATGCGAAAACTCCTGAACGTCCTGCTGCCGAAACTGGCGCAGTGAATCGCCCGAAAAGAAAAGAGCAGAGCCTCCTGAGAGGTTCTGCTCTTGTTTTGTTGACGGTCAGATGCCGAAATCGGCTTCGGCGGCATTGGTGGTTTCTTTGCCGCACTCGGTGCAGATGAATTTGACGGCGCCGTTCGTGTAGCCGGTGATGACTTCTTTCTTGTCGGAGCCGGTGTTGTAAGCGTCGTCTGCCGGGTCGTCGCTGAGCTTGTGCTGATTGGAATAGGCATGAGACTCCAGCAGCTCGCGGTCCTTGAAGCGGAGCCCGCATTCCGGACACTGGCAGAAACGGTTCATGTCTTCCACGATGGCGTCGCCGTCATAGATGGCGACCCACTTGTGCTCGTGGGGGACGGTCGGGGTCTCGGTCGGCGCCGTCGGGTTGACCGGGACGACATTGGCGGGGACCATGGTGGTCGAAGGCACTGTGGTGGGCGCACGGGTCGTGGCCCGGTTGGTCAGGGGCTCGGTCCCGATGACCATGCCCTCCTGGATGCGGTACATGCGGCCGTTGTAAACATAGTTGCCGGTGAATTTCGTGTTGACCTTGCCGTTTTCGACGAGCCAGGCTCCGTAGTCGTTCTCGGCGATGCCGTTGAACTTGAAGTTGATGACGTCGTTCTCGACATACCACCAGCCCGTGTCGTTGCCGACAACTCCGGTGTAACCGACAGTCTTGTCGAGGCCGGCATAAGAGCGCCAGACGCCCTTTTCGTCCTTGTGGACCGTGAGCTGCTGGGTCTTGTAGGTGCGGGTCGTGTTCTCCGTGGGCTCGAGGCTCCCGTACTTCTGGGAACCATCCTCCACGGTGACAGTGGTGGAGATGTCTGCGTTCTGGATCTTCCCGGAACGGTTGTGGTAGATGTACCCGCCGATGAGAAGAGCGGCGATGAGCAGTCCGACGAGGGCGCCGATGATGACTCCTTTGCGGTGCTCCTTTTCCTCCTCTTCGGTCATGAAGTCCATCTCTGTCTCGGGAGCGGGCTCATAGTCGACGGCATTCTCGTCGGGGTCCGGAGCGTTCTTTGCCGCTTCCTTTTCCCAGGGCGTTTTGACCGGCTCGTCGGTGAAGAGGTCAGAGCTCTCTCCGATCGGACGGAGGATTTCGCGCGAGTTCGCAGGCTTCGCTTTTATGATTTTTGCGTCTCCGTTGTATTTCAAAGAGATGCCCCCTTTCTCACGTGGTGATAGCAGGTATTAGTATATCATAAAAGAAAAATAAAATCTTCTACAACTTCTCATTGACAATAGAACTGTTTTACGGTAGAATATCTCTCGTCGCACAGCGAGTGCGCACCGTAAATGGACGATTAGCTCAGCTGGGAGAGCATCCGCTTGACGTGCGGAAGGTCACAGATTCGAGTTCTGTATCGTCCACCAGGAAAAACCGCCTAACTACACTGGTTAGGCGGTCTTTTTTTGCGACTTGACCCTTATTTTGACCCTTTATTCCGAAATCTTCAAAGGTGTAGCGGTTTTTTAAGTTTCTTTTAGGTTTATTCGAATATGATGTAGCCACAACAGGAGAAAATACTGTTGTTGCAGGACTTCAGAGAATGAAAGCTGCATATCACAACTGGAATTCTGAAAGGAGAATCCCTATGTATTGCAAAGCATGTGGCAAAGTAGTTCCCGATGACGCTGTCTACTGCCCGCAGTGTGGCGCGCCCCTCGAGAAAGTGGACGCGAAACCCGCACAGAACACCGGCAACAACGGAAACTACCATGCAAATTACAACAATATGAACGATAAAGAACGCGAAGAGATGGAATTCATCCAGGGCAGACTCAACAAGGGCCGCCTTTACGGCATCGTCTCCATCGTCTGCAGCGTCCTCGGGCTCGGCTCCTTCGGCACTCTCGACGTCGTCGCCATCATCTGCGGCTACCTCGGTCTCAAGAGCCTGAAAGCCGTCCCGAACAGCTACCCCGACAAACATACGGCTGTCACCCTGAACCGCGCGGGCATCATCTGCAGCGCCGGTCTCATCATCCTGACCGCCATCTTCATCATCATCGCGCTCATCGCCTTCCCGTGGATCTTCGCATCCATCGCAGGCTTCTTCGCAGCACTTTAAGGAGGACATGAAACTATGCCCAGTACGTTCAGCGAACATGTCGTTCGCGAAGGGACGTCGACCCTGAAAGACTGGGTGAAGTCGCAGGCCATCCTGACGACCATCACCCTCGTGGGACTGCTCATCGGTCTCAAACTCATCGGCATCGGACACTGGATCCTCGCAGCGGTGGCGATCACCCTCGTCGACCTGCTCCCGGTCCTCGGCCTGTCCATCACCATGATCCCCTGGGCGTTCTATGAACTGGTGTTCCAGAAAGACACCCGGACCGGACTCTGGATCTTCCTCCTGTTCGTCATCATCATGGTCATCAAACAGGTCCTGGAACCCTTCGTGCGGGGCGCGTCCCTCGGCATCAGCCCCTGGGAGGAGATCGTCTCCAGCGTCGCCGGCTTCGCCCTCATGGGCGGCAACGGCCTCGGCCTCATCTTAGGGCCGTGTGTCTACATCGTCGGCAAGAAAGTGTACCGCACCATGCATCCGGAACTCGCCGGACGGGGCACCACCGGGTATTTTGACCGGGGCTTCGGCCAGAAGGCCGAACCCGGGCGCAAGGAACCGGAAGGTGTCGTCATCGACATCACCGATGACGTGGAAGAAGTACGGGAAGAGGCTCCGTAAACGCCTTTGCATATAAAAAAGACCCTTCGGCAGATCTTCTGTCGAAGGGTTTTCTGTTTGCGGGGCGTTATGCCTGGGTCGTCGTGGTGGAGGCAGCTCCCTGCTTCTCCGCGTCGACGATCCGCTGTGCGGTGGCCTGACGGACTCTGGCTTCCTGAAGGGCGGCCTGAGCCTCCTGCAGGTCTTCTTTTCTGTCGTCGTAGAAGACGCGGTACTTTGCGATCCGCTCGCGGTACTCTTTCGTGGTGTACGTTTTCTCACCGTTCGCGTTGCTGAAATAGACCTGGCAGAACTTGTTGCCGAGGCGGGTGTTGACCGCAGCACCGGTAACCGTGTACTTCTTCTGGCTGAGGTTGAAGTAGTGGCCGACCTTGGACCAGTTCTCGCTGGAATAGCTCATGTAGTCCGGGTGCTCGTCCGCGACCTTCTTCTCGGCATACCAGCTGTCGGCGGCCCTGGCGGCGTTGGAGAAAGTGCCAAGGTTCTCGGCGATCTTGTTGCCGTTCACCGTAAACTGTTTCGGTGCCGTGTTGAGGTCGTAGTAAGCGTCGGCGTCAGCCTCTGCCATCGCCATCATGGTGTCCGTGACGACCAGCTCGGTAAGCCCGTCCGCTTTGCGGTACTCATTGACCTTGTCGATGAGGTCCAGCGCGGCGTTGAGGTTGTCGAGCGAGGTGGCGTCTCCGGCAGTGCCGTAGGCGATGAGGTTTTTGTACTTCGCGTTGTCAAGCGCTTCCGTGGCGGACTTGGAACCTGCCCACTGGAAAAATCCGTAGGACCCCCGACGGTTCTGAGCCTGAGCCTCGGTGAAAGCGGCCTGACAATCGGCGACTTTCTGCTCCAGCGTTGCGACCTGGGCCGTTGCGGCCTCGAGTTCTTTCTCGGCATCGGTCTTGGCGAAACCGGGAACGAGGAGAACGCAGACCAGGAGGGCTGCAGCGAAGATGGATGAAAGCAATTTCTTGAAATGACCTTTTTTCATGAAGTGCTCCTTTCTTTTCTCCGTTTAATAATATAATAGCTTTTTCAGAAAATAACAAGGGCTAATCTTTGTAAGTTTTAAACAAGGGAGATAAATCGCCCTTATGCATTCTACACAAAGAAAC
>JAZOTY010000126.1:0-2416 GCA_045657845.1 Acutalibacteraceae bacterium
TTTTGTCTGTTCACAGTGCGGTGTCAACCTTCGTTGTGAGGATAGACCAGATCATACTCGTCTACGACGATCTCTTCTACAGACAAGCCGGCCTGCGAGAAGCTGTGAAGCTTTCTCATCGTGAGACCCTGGACGAGTTTCATCTGGGGATCGGTCGCGAATCCGGGGCTGTACTTGGCGATGATGGCGGGGGCTTCGGGGCTCTTCTTGAGAGCTTTGACTTTGGAATCGAGTGTTAACATGGTGAGGTTCCTCCTAAATGATGTTACGTATTTCTTATGCGGGGCCTGCCGCCCCTTCCGTACATCTGCATTATAGGGGCACATCGCCAAAAAGGGCACCGTACAATCTGACGCAAGTTTCCAAAAAACGCCCCGACGTTTTGTCGGGGCGCTTCGTTTTGTCAAGGAATTCAGGCAACGACTTTGCCGTTCTTGATGGTGTAGGTGACACCGTCGATCTTCACTTTGCCGTTCTTCTTGAAGTCGACCTTGCCGTCCTTCAGGTACCAGGTGCCGTACTGGTTCGTCTGGATACCGGTGAAGCTGAAGTCGACTTTGGAGTCGACGACACGCCACCAGCCGTTCTTGTTCTTGAAGACGCCGAACTCTTTGAAGGTGACCTTACTGTCGGTGGTCTTCCACCAGCCGTTTGCGTTCTGGTAGATCTCCTGCTCTTTGAACGTCACCTTGCCGTCCGTGGTCTTCCACCAGCCATTCGCGTTCTGGTAGATGCTCTGGGCTTTGAAGTTGACTTTGCCGTCCTCGACTCTCCACCAGCCGTTCTTGTTCTGGTCGACACCGGTGTGGGTCTTGTCGATCTTGCCGTCGGTGTAGTACCACCAGTTGCCGTCTTTGTCTGCCTCATTGGCAAGGCCGGTGAAGTTGCTCTGCGATGCGGGCTCTTCTGCCGGCGTTTCCTGCGGATCTGCGTCCGGGATCGCGTTCAGGACCTGTCTCGCGATATACTTGTGGCCCTCTTCACTCGGATGGACATAGAGCGTGTAAGCGCCCATGCCTTCCGCGGAGAGACCGCCGCTCGTGAACAGTTCACTGACGTTGATCTTGCCGAGGACCGCGGTGTTGAACGCGTCGACATAGGTGTACTGAGAGCGTGCCGGGCACAGCGTGCTCAGGTACAGGTTCATGCTGAGGATCATCGGATCGAGGACCTTGCCGAGCGGGATCGGGAGATCTTCAGACAGAAGCGTATCGGACAGAGGGTTGTACAGGCCGATGACATAGATGTCCACCGTCGGGTTGAGGTCACGGATCGCGTTGATAATGACCGGGTAGTTCTCACGGAACTTGTTGAGGCCGGTCAGGGTCGCTTTGCCGATGGTCTCCAGCGCAAACTCGACACCGTGGACCGCGACGACTGCGTCAGCCAGCGATTTGATGAGCTCATTGGTGTCGCCATACTGCTGAAGCAGTTTTTCGATGGCCCAGGCTTTATAGTCCGCACTTGCGGTCGGATTCATGACCGAGTACAGAGCGATGATGATCGGAAGCTGGATGTCATTGGAACCGAGGTCCAGAGTGACAAGGTCGGACTTCTTGATCTCATCGATGACGCGGGGACGCAGTTCGACCGGACCGGAGATCGCCTTGCCGTTGGCCATGGCATCCGAAAGGGCTTTCGCGACCGCTCCGTCATCGTTGTAGTAAGTGATGTCGAAGATCTCACGGACTTCCGAAGTCCGCCATCCGCTGTGCGACTCATTGTAATACCCTTCCAGGCCGTTGTTGATGCCGACACCCTGCGCAACGAGGTCCGCGTAGGAGCCGAGGACACGCTGTCCTTCCGCAGTCCCTTCCCACTTACCGGTCACCGGATCCTGCTTATAGAAGGTATAGTAGGACGGGAGGCCGGCAGCGGCCGTGACGCTGTCACCGAAGAAGGTGTAGGCATGGTACTGCTTCTTCGCCGCGAAAGCCGAGACACAAAACGCGGTCAGCGCCATGACAAGCGCGAGCAGAAGAGCGAGCAGTTTGCGTGTTTTTTTCATTGTGTTTCACTCCATTTCTGAAAAATGGTCATTCCTTGTGTCACAACTATAGCACATTCTCCTTATATATGTCTGAAAACTTATGTATATATTATCTTTACAATTTAATTTCTTTCCAAAAGAAAGACGCCCCGACCATCCCGGCCGGGGCGCTCATTATTTCATTCGTTATGCCACGACTTTGCCGCCTGCGACATAATAGTATTTGCCGTCATACTTGACGCGGCCGAACTTCGTGAAGTCGACCTTGGAATTCCGGACATACCACTTGCCGTTCTCGTTCTGGAAGATGCCGGTCTCCTTGAAGGTGACCTTGCCGTTCGTGGTCTTCCACCAGCCGAGGGCGTTCTGGTAAATGCCGTTGGCCTCGAAGTCGACGTAGCCGTCTTTCACTCTCCACCAGCCCTT
>JAZOTY010000127.1:0-2426 GCA_045657845.1 Acutalibacteraceae bacterium
ATCGACGGGGCGCATCGCCTCAACGAAAAGATCCCGCTGAAGGACCACGTCTATTACTTCTCCTACCGCGGCTACCGGACGAAGAACCGGGGCGGGAAGGAAGTGCCGGAATGGAGATCGTTCCCGGCGATCAACGTCCTCGGCTTCTTCATGGGCCGCCAGAACGTCCCCGACATCCCGGACCTCAGCTGGCGCCAGAACGACATGGTCATCAACACCATCTCCGGCGAAGCACCGGATGGCGAGCCGCGCGCAGACGTCCCGTACAGGGTGAAAGCGGAGGACATCAGGCCCGGCGTCTGGCACGTGTTCCCGGCCGCCTACGGCAAAGACCACATGTCCTTCCTCGGCTACACCGAGACGAAGGAGGACTTCCAGGCGTTCTACAAAAAGCTCTACGCCGACGCGTCCTCTGTCCCGACGGTCGACCCGTAAAACTGCATAACAACCGGAAAGACCACGCTGACCGCGTGGTCTTTTTTTTGCGCTCAAGAATAACTAAAGAAAAACTTTACATAATAAATGTTGAGAATAAGCTTACCAACAGTAAAGAGAAATGCGAAGAAGGTGAAAACAATGAAATGTTTGAAAGTGGTCCTGAGCCTGTTTCTTGCCCTGTGCACGGCAGTTGCCATGGTCTTTCCATCCTTTGCTGCCGAGACGGATTCCGCGGCAAAGTCCGGGAAAGACTATAAAACCGTGACCGTGATCGGGGACAGTCTTGCGACCGGATACATGATCCGGAACCCTGACGGAACCTATGTCGAACATACCCACGGCAAACGGATCCGCGCTGCCTGGCCAAGCCGGGTGGCAGACAGTGTCAACGCGACCGCTTACAACAACTATGCCCGGGAAGGGTCCGGAACCAATGAGATCCTTCGTCTTCTGGATCCGGACTATGAACCGGACGCCTATTTCCGGGAGGTGTCGGACCGGGTCATTGAGAAATACTTTGATGGAGAAGCGGAGTTCGCAAAGTCTCAGAAACAGGTCCGGAAAGATATCCAAAACTCGGACCTCATCCTGCTCAACTGCGGGTCGAATGACCTGTTCGCGACGGTGAACACCGTCTTCCGCAAGCTCATGAACAATGAACTGGATTCCGTGAAAGCGCAGGCCAAACGAAAGGTCCTCCTGCAACTGAAGGAAACGGTGGACCAGCTGGTGGCAGACGGTCAGACCGCCAAAGCCTGGGCGACCATCTATCAGGTGCTCAGCACGATCAACATGGCGGACGACGCCGTAGAGGCACTGCTCGAATGCGCCGCGAGAGGGTATCTGAACTTTCAGAAGAACTGGGGGCGGATCGCCAAAACCATCCATGACATCAACCCCGATGCTCAGGTGGTCGTCATCAGCCTGTTCAACGGGACGCAGGGTCTGGGTGCTCTGCCCGGAACGAACGTGAGCCTCGGCAATGCGCTCGACCCCATCTTTGACGGGATGAACGCCCGCATCGTGAGTTGCAATGCGGTGCACAATTACTACCGTTACATCGACATCACGAAAGTGGAGCACCCCGCCTGGCCGGACGTCATGACCATGCTTTCCGGAGACTTTTACGGGTACATGATGCTTTGCACGCACCCGACCCGGAACGGACACAAGTGGATCGCCGGCAAAGTCCTGAAGGCGATTTAAAGAAAGGAACACGATATGAAAACCATGAGAAAAACCCTGTGCGCGGTCCTGGCACTCATGATGCTCCTCAGCATCTGCGCCGTGCCAGCGTTCGCGAAAGGGCAGAAAAACACCTATAAAACACTGACGGTCATCGGCGACAGTGTGGCGACCGGATTCTGTATTTTTGAACCGGACGGCACGCAGGTGGGTCACGCGACCCACGGCCGGCGCATCGTCGGAGCGTACCCGGACCTGCTCTGCAAAGAGCTGGGGCTCAGGGGCTACAACAACTATACGAGAGAGGGGATGAGCTCGATCGAGTTCCGCCGCCTCTTCGACAAAAACTACCAGCCGAGTGCGGAAGACAAAGCCATCTCTGACTCCCTCATCGAGAAGTACGGAGAGGGCTGGGACTGGTGGGCCCGGTCACAGGACCAGGTCCGTGAAGACCTGAAAAAGTCTGACCTCGTCATCGTCAACTTCGGGTCGAACGACATCTTTGCCTATGCCATGCGCCGGGTCTATGCGGCGATGGACGGGTCCTTTACGACAAACATGGACGCGACAAAACGGGCGGCTCTCAAGAGAATGGACAAACAGGTCACGCGGCTCCTGAACAAGGGGCAGATCTATGAGGCCTGGGAGACCGTCTTCAAAACAGCCGAGAAGCTCGATATTCTGGAAGCGACCGTCAGCGTCCTGAGAAAGTGCCTCTATGACGGGGCGGTCCATTTCTGTCAGAACTGGGACCCGGTCCTCGACGAGATCCATGCTGCCAACCCGAAAGCCAAGGTCCTTGC
>JAZOTY010000128.1:0-5302 GCA_045657845.1 Acutalibacteraceae bacterium
TGTCTCCGTTGCGGGCTTCGGGAGTCCGTTCGGCGATGATGATGTCTCCGTCGAGGATGCCGGCGTTGATCATACTTTCGCCCTTGACACGCAGCGCGAAGTAGGTTTTGACCGAAGACATGGCGCCGTTGAAGGGGACATAGCCTTCGATCTCTTCGACCGCGAGGATGGGCTGACCGGCAGTGACGGTGCCGAGGAGCGGGACCTGCGTGGTCTTTGTCTCCGGCAAGCCGACGTTCAGGTGGATGTTCCGCTTAAGGCCGGGGTCGCGGGTGATGTAGCCGGCTTTTTCCAGCGCGTCCAGGTTGCCCTGAACGGAGGACGTGGACTTGAGGCCGACGGCGGTGCCGATCTCGCGGACGGTGGGCGGGACGGCGGAAGCCTGGGCCCGCTCTAACAGATAAGCGTAGATGCGCTCCTGAGTCTTGTTGAGTTTCTCCATATGGCAGACCTCCTAAGTCTGTGCTGTGGTAAAAGCGCCGCGCAAAACGCGCCTGCGCACAAATGTTCGTAATTATGATAGCACAGGGGCGGGGAAAATGCAAACATTTGTTTGAGCTCTTCCTTTTTATATTAAAACCTTGTACAATAAGACCTTAGAAAAAGTGACTACTTGCGAGCCCCGACCGCGGGGCGCTGGAGGAATGGAACCCATGGCATATATGAAGACCGGAGCGGTGCACGAGGCACAGACCCGCACCAAGGTGATCATCGCCGTCGTGCTGGCGGTGCTGCTGCTCGTGCTGGCGTGTGTCCTGTTCGCGGTGAAGAACCCGCGGGCGGCCACGCAGCTCGTTTTGTCCGATCAGGACTACACGAGCTATGTGCTTCTGAAGAACGTCCGGGGGAAAGGAGAGGTGTATCGCCCCTACCTTGCCCGGCTGACGGAAAACCACGCCTATGACAGCGAAGGCGCGGTCTCGGTCGAACTGTCGAAGGACATGAAGGACCTCATCAACTCGGAAGAGGTGCTCGAGACGGCGCAGCGGTACGTGGAGCAGCTGAGCTTCACCATGAACACGCAGGCGCGGGGGCTCCAGTTCTCCAACGAGCTGAAACTAAACGACAACCGGCAGACCATCTTCACCCACGACCTGGCGTACCTCGCGAGCGGCATCTACTCGACGGTGCCGGAGTACGGCTACGGCTGGACCCGCCTCTTTGGCGATGCACCGAAGCAGACCGACGAGCAGCTCTACCGCCAGCGCGTCCTGCAGGCGGCGCTCTCCTCGGGCGACGAGACCATCCAGAAGGCGCTGTCCAAAGCGGGCAAAGCCGCGTATAAAGCGGTGAAGAAGGATGTCGAAGTGACCATCGACAAGGACAAGCAGCTCGACTTCCAGGACAAACACGCGACCGGCGAGCGGGTGAACGTGCTCATCGACCGGGAGGACGCACAGGCGTTCCTCGACGTGTTCTTCGAGCGGCTGCAGAAGGCGAACGGCCTGCGGGACGCGGTCAACGAACAGCTCGACACGGAAGACCAGTTCGGGTCGGACGAGACCTTCTCCGCGTTTCTGACGGCGATGGAAAACCAATACAAAAACGAATTCCGTGACACCGGCATCTCCCATGTGTCGGTCGACCTGCTCGTCGACAAACAGAACGTCATCCACGCGTTCGACGCGCTGGTGAAGCGCCCGGACGGGGACATCATCGCGAACGCCATGCTCGACGATGACGACCACCGCGGTCCCGCGTTCCATCTGCGGATGGGCGGCGACACCGTCGTGAAGTTCAACGTCGAGAAGAAGACGAAGACCGCGGGCACCGTGGACTTTGCCTTCGGCAACTTTGAAAACTCCGTTGCCTACAGCAACTTCGCCACGGCGGACGGTCTGGTCTACGGCACCTTCGAGTTCGCCCCGATGGACGTCTCCTGGTCGAGCGACCTCGGCAAGTTCGGTCTGTTCCTGCAGACTTCGCCGAACGCCGCGACCGACGGCAGCGCCGCCGGGTTCCATCTGCTGGCCCAGACCGGGTTCTCGACCCTCGGCACCGCGACCATCGAAGCGGACGTCAGGGACGCGGAGTACACCGGCATGGTGACGGAAGATGACATCGTCATCCATAAAGAATATAAGGATAAGGAGAAGCGGGCTCGCCGGCTGCAGTACTGGCTGGCTGACCTGCCGGAATCCGATCCTCTTTATAAGAGTGCTCTGAGACAGATCGTCCAGACCATCGTGGACGAGACGATGACCGCGGCGAAGGCTGCCGCAGCCACCGCCGACGAAACACTGAGCACCGGAGCCACACGAACCAACTGATCTGAGCTTTGAAGGGAGCCTCGTATGAACATGATCGACATCTCTTCCGACCTGCTGCGGGCGGAAGTCTACCCCGGCGACCCGGAACCGCGGGTCCACGCCATAGAGCGTCTCGACAACGACGACGAGTTCGACGTGACCGCGCTGTACGCGAGCCTGCACTCCGGCACGCATGTCGACGCGCCGTCCCACGTCTTCAGCCAGGCGGAGGACCCGGACTTTTACAAGACGGTGACCGACCTGCCGCTCGAGAAGTTCATCGGACCGGTCACGGTCGTGGACATCCCTCCGGGACCGCTCACCGGCCGTGAGATCGAGCGGTACTTCCCACGCTTCTCGGACCGCGTTATCCTGCGCTGCCACGGCGACTTCGAATTCTTCGCCGGAGCCGCCGACGATGTCGCCGCGCTCGGCTACCAGCTCCTCGGCTACGAGGGCCTGGCCCACGGCGGAAAGAACGAGGCCGCGTTCCACCGCGCGCTCCTCGGCGCCGGCACCGCGCTCCTCGAAGGCCTCGACCTCTCCGGCCTGAACCGCGGCGGAGACTACTTCCTCTTCGCGCCGCCGGTGAAACTCGACGGTCTCGAAGCCGCCCCATGTAGAGCCATCCTCATTGAGGACCACATCATCTGGCGGAAGTAAAAAAAGTCGTTGACAAGCCACTTATCAGGTGGTATATTCTATGAGCAAACAAAGCAGAACAAGTTCGTTCTCACCTTGCGGACCGCAGGTCCCGGGTCAATAATGCAGACACATCGCCAAAGCGGCGGTGCGTGAAATTGCCTTATTGCGGATCGAACGTTGTTCGGTCCGCTTTTTGTTAATTGTTTGGAGGTGCTTGAACATAGCTAACAATCGAGACAACCGCGACAAGACTGAGATCAACGGAGCCATCCGTGACAAAGAAGTCCGCGTCATTTCCGCCGACGGCGAACAGCTGGGCATCATGTCTTCCCGCGACGCGCTTGCTCTGGCCGAAGAGAAAAACCTGGACCTGGTCAAGGTCGCACCGCAGGCGAAACCGCCGGTGTGCAAGATCATGGACTACGGCAAGTACAAATTCGAGCAGACGAAGCGTGAGAAGGAAGCGCGCAAGAACCAGCATACCGTCGAACTCAAGGAAGTACGCCTGTCTCTGAAAATCGACAAACACGACTTTGATACCAAGGTGAACAACGCCATCAAGTTCCTGAAAGCCGGTAACAAGGTCAAGGTCTCCATCCGCTTCCGCGGCCGTGAAATGGCCCACCCGGAAGCCGGCAAAGTCAACATGGAGAAGTTTGCCGAAGCGGTCAGCGAGTACGGCACAGTCGAAAAGCAGCCGAAGCTCGAAGGCCGGCAGATGCTCATGTTCATCGCCGCCAACAACGCGAAGCCGCCGAAGAAGGGCAAGAAACCGCAAAAGCAGCAGAATGCCCCGAAGCAGGAGGCTTCGAAGGGCGATGCACCGGCTGAGAAGTCGGAGTAAATCGCCACAAAACCCGTCAATAAAACTTAGGAGGATATAACAATGCCGAAAATCAAGACACACTCTGGCGCCAAGAAACGCTTTAAGATGTCCAAGAATGGTAAGCCGAAGATCGCGCATGCCAACAAGTCCCACATCCTGACCAAGAAGAACACGAAGCGCAAAAGAAACCTTCGGAAACAGACGGTCGCGGACAAGACCAACCAGAAGCAGATCAAGAGACTTATCCCCTACAAATAAGCCGACGACTGCATGACGCGAAGGGGTACATCGCCCCAAAGACTACGAATTAAACGGAGGTAATTACCATGGCACGTGTAAAAGGCGCTATGATGACTCGCAAGAGAAGAAATAAAACCCTGAAGCTGGCGAAGGGCTACTACGGTGGCAAGTCCAAGCTGTTCCGCACCGCGAAGGAAGCGGTCATGAAGTCCGGCAACTATGCCTACATCGGCAGAAAGCAGAAGAAACGTGACTTCCGCAGAATCTGGATCACCCGTATCTCCGCTGCCTGCAAGCAGAACGGCATGAACTACTCCACGTTCATCAACGGTCTCAAGAAGGCCGGCATCGACCTCAACCGGAAGATGCTCTCCGAGATCGCCATCTCCGACCCCGCTGCATTCACCGCTCTTACCGAGCAGGCGAAGGCTGCGCTGAAGTAAGCGTTGGCGATTTACTGACGAAAGATTTTGCCCCCGTGCAAGAGTGCGGAGGTGCTGCCTCGGACGGTTTGTCCGGGGCTTTTTTTATGTTACAATGGGAGCAGGATTTTTGCGCCGGGGGTTGCCCGGCGGAAGGAGTGGCTGCGTATGAGCGAACCTTTTGTGACGCTGGACCTGCACGGGTGCACAGCGGACCAGGCGCGCGTGAAAGTGGACGCGGCGCTGCGGCGCGCGGACAGCGGGACCTACCAGATCCGCTGTGTGCACGGGTTCCACGGCGGGACCGTCATCCGCGACACCCTGCAATACAAGTACCGCAACCATCCGAAAGTGAAGCGCATCATGCCGGGGGACAACCCGGGTGTGACGGTGCTGGTGCTGCGAGAACTATAAGGAGTTTCTATGGAAACCATTACGAGTGTGAAAAATGAACGAGTGAAGGCGGCAGCGAAGCTCTCGTCTTCCGCGAGGGCCCGGCGGGAGCAGGGCCTGTTTGTGTTGGAAGGGCTGCGTCTTTGCATGGACGTGGTGCGCTCCGGGTTGCGGTGTGCGGAACTGTTCGTGTCCGAGGAGTTCTGTGCGAAGCACGAAGAGGAGTACGAGGCACTGGCTGCCGTTTCGGATGAAGTGTTCCTCGTGAACGACGCTGTTTTGGAGAAACTGTCCGACACGCGGACACCCCAGGGTGTGTGTTGCGTGGTGCGGATGGCGGCGCCGGTGTCGCTGCTGGAACGTGCCCCGGCGACGGGTGCTCCTGCATCGGAGGCAGACGTGCCTGCTACCAAACTTCTTCTGCTCGAGAACGTTCAGGACCCGGCGAACCTTGGGGCCATTGCCCGGACCGCGGAAGCGCTGGGCATCACCGGCCTGTTGGTCTCCGGCGGCTGCGATGTGTACGC
>JAZOTY010000129.1:0-2550 GCA_045657845.1 Acutalibacteraceae bacterium
AGGATGCGGTAAGCCTGCATGACAGCAGTGGAGAGCACTGCCTCAAAACGGTTGGCGTAGTGCATCGCCTCTTTGTAACCGATCAGTTTCTCCCAGGGAGTCTTGATGGCATAGTACTGGTTGAGACCTGAGTCCTCACCGCTGTTCTGCGGAAGTCGCTGGTCGATTTTTTTGCTCATAAGGGTCCTCCTTTAGATTTCTCTTTCTGGCATCACAGCCTTCGTTCAGACTCATTATAGGAGAACTGTCACCGGAGAAAAATACGACAAAGGCAGAGAAAACCTATTCTCCACTCCTACAATTTGACGGTTCGCGATGTGCTCCTGTATAATTCTTTTGAAAGGGCGTGGTTACACGATGAAGCTGAATGCAGAAGTTTTGTATCAGGCGTTACAGGAAAGGTTCTCCGTCGAAATGTCGGGGTCTCCCGAACGGTCACTCCACCTGGGTCCTCCGGAACTCTATACCGGCGGAAACATCGAGTTCCATAAGAATCATTTATATGTTCTGCAGGCGGAGACTCTCCCCCAGCGGCCGAAGCTCTATGCCGGCACGGTCTTTATCTGCCTTGGCACTTCCATGCGGCTCAACCATTATAAAGAGAACAGCACGGTCCTGTGCGTCAAAGACCAGGTGGAGCTCCTGTCGGTGTACATCGCGGTACAGGAAGTTTACAACCGGTTCGAGGCCTGGAGCGACAAGTTGTTCGAACTGTTCCAGGGCGACGCAGACATGCAGCAGTACCTCGATGTGAGCCAGCCCATTTTCCAGTGCCCCATGTCGGTCCTGAATGCGAACTTCGGCACGATCGCTGCCACGGTCCCCCGGGACATCGAAGTCGGAGAACTCTGGAAGAAGAATGAAAAAGAGATCAGCCAGGAGTCCATGGAGCAGTTCCTGGAGGAGTCCACCCTCGCCCTGGACGCCCATGGAGCCATCCATCTCGATGTCAAATATTCAAAGCCCCTCGCGGTCAACCTCTTTGATACGTCCGACAAGTACATCGGCTGCCTCTGGCTCGACCACTCGGAGGTAGGAGACCGGCCGGATCACGATGCTCTGGCCGAGTATCTGGCCGCCATTCTGCAGAAGGTCGTCCAGCGGACACCGTCCCTCATGGTCAGTACCCACGGTTCGGTCCGGCAGGTCCTCCACAACCTTTTGGACGGGCTCCCGGTCAACCCGAACCAGCGCTGGCTCCTCAGCGCCTTTGGGACAGGCACGTCCTATGCCTGTGTCTCCTTCCATGTGCTGACAGCCCACAGCCAGATGCCGCTCCCCTACATCTGCAACATGGTCGAGCAGAACTTCTCCAACAGTGTCGCCTTCCCTCTCGGTAACACAGCGGTCGCATTCCTGAACCTCACCGAGTTTCTCGACGAAGAAGGGAACTATGAGCAGGCCCTCAGTGAGAAGCTGAAGCCGATGCTCTATGCCATGAAACTCGACTGCGGCATCAGCAATCGCTTCATGGACCTCAACGACGCTGCGCTCTTCCACCGGCAGGCCGAGATCGCCTTCGAGAACGGCAGTATCGCCATGCCGCACCTGGTCTATTACTACTTCTCCAGTTTTGCCCTCATGGAAATGGTTTCCAACTCGCTCGGCGGGCTGCCGGCAGAGACCTACTACCCGGAAGGCATGAAGAAGATCCTCGAGCACGATGCGGGTTCCGACATCAGCTATCTCGAGACCCTGCGGGTCTTCCTCGAGGAGAACATGAACTACTCCTCTGCGGCAAGACTCCTTTACGTCCACCGCAGCACACTCATCGACCGCATCCGCCGTATCGAGGCGGAGGCGGGCATCGACCTCTCCGACCCCAATGAACGTCTCCAACTGATGCTGCTCATCAAGGCGATGGAACTGGAAGAGGTCATCCAGGCACAATAAGATAAAAAACAGGCCCCGTTGAACGGGGCCTGTTTTTCGTTGTTCTTATTCGATGGCAGCGAGGTCTCTCTCGATCTCTTCTGCGTGGGCAGCAAACTCAGCCGCTTCCGGATAATTCATGACCTTGCGGATGCTCATCATCTGGATCATTTTGACGGCGGGGTTGGTCGCGAAGCCGGGGGCGTACTTCATGAGTACTTCTTTGCCCTGGGGGTCACGAAGGACTTCTTTGATCTTGCTGTCGAGTGAAAGTCTTGCCATTACGGTATCCTCCTTATGTTTGGTACGGGTTTTTCCTGTGACCAAAGCATAGCACGGAGGGACGCGATTTGAATATCCGACAAACGTGGAAGAAATGAGTGCTCCGGGCCGTCAAAATGACGGTTCAGTCCTCGGGGAACTGGGAGATCTCGGGCTGATACTTCTGGATGTTGTGGGTCATGCCGTTGTCGGGGACGATCTTCTCGCCGGTGATGCCGTCGGTGAAGTCCGTGCACATGGCATAGACGACGCGGGCGACGGAGTCGACGGACTTGATTTCGTCGAGCTGCGGGGTGGAGATGCCGTCGTAGAGTTCGTCCTCATCCTCTTCGGAGAGGCCGTCGATGACCAGGTTCTTGGTGGCGCCTTCCGTGGCCATTCCGCCGGGGGCGACGG
>JAZOTY010000130.1:0-7934 GCA_045657845.1 Acutalibacteraceae bacterium
ATAATAATTTTATGGAGGATCAAGCATGAATATCATTATCGTTACCGGCGCCGCCGGCGGAATCGGCAAAGAATTCGTCAGACAGCTCAAGAACGAAAAAGGCATCGATGAGATCTGGGTCATCGGTCGTACCGAGGCAAAACTGCAGGCTCTCAAAGACGAGTTTGGCGACAAGATCGTCCCCTATGCAGTAGACGTTACGGACGACGCGTCGATGATGGCGTTCCAGGATGTCCTGAAAGAGAAGAACCCCACTGTCAAGTGGCTCATCAACTGCGCCGGCACCCGTGCTCTTTACAAGCCCGGTGCTGACCTGCCCCGTTTCCTTGCCACCATCCGTACCAACGGCGTCGGCAACATCGCGATGTGCTACATCTGCATCCCGTACCTCAAGAAGGGCTCCATCCTTCTGAACGTCTCCTCGGCCGCCAGCTTCCAGCCGCTGCCCTTCAACAACACCTATGCCGCCTCCAAGGTCGCCCTTCGTTTCTACACCAAGGGTCTTGAGAGAGAGCTCAAGGGCAAGGGCATCAAGATCACGTGCTGCTGCCCGGGCTGGGTCGACACGGAACTCATGAAGTTCAAACCCGATGAGGTCACCCCCATCATCAAACTCCCCGGCGTCACCACCGGCCCCCACGTTGCGAAGAAGGCCATCAAGGACGCACGGAAAGGCAAGTCCATCTCCTTCCCGACCCTCAAGGTCCACAGAGATTACTACCTGACCAAGTTCCTGCCCGGTAAAGTCGTCCTCTGGTATGCAGAGCACATCGAGTGCGACAACGTTCCCGCTGTCGACGGCAAAGGCATCTACACCTGATCGATCATTTGCGGAGGCGTAATATGTACGAACTTCTTCAGAACAAAACGGTCCAGACGATCATGTGCTTCTCCAGCCTCGCCATGTGGCTCGGAAGTTTCATCATCACGGCCGTCAAGAAGAACCCCATCACGATTTTCCTGATGGTTGCAGCTCACACCACACAGTCGCTTGTCATCGGTATCCGGACCGGCAAACGCGCCGGCCTCGACATGCTTACCTCACTTGCAAAATGCCTGTGCTACGGCTTTGCGTGGTGGCTGCCCCTTCTTCTCAAACTGAACAAAGAAGGATAACGATAAATCCCCAAGAAAGACCGCCCGGGCGTGCCCGGGCGGTTTTCTTTGCTCTTGACAAATCGCCCACTACATACAATAATAGGAAATCAAGGCGAGTTCGCCTAAAATAGTATGTAATCTAATATATTAAAGAAATTCACCGAATACAGGAGTAAAATGCATGTCGAATCTCATCATTGTCGAGTCCCCGACCAAGATCCGCACCATCAAGTCCGTCCTCGGCTCGGACTACGATGTCACGGCCAGCATGGGCCACGTGCGCGATTTACCGGCCGCCAGACTCAACGTCGACGTCAAAAATGACTTTGAACCGAAGTACGCGGTCATCAAGGGGAAGGAGAAGCTCGTCAAAGAGCTGCAGGACGACGCGAAGAAGTATGACAACATCTACCTCGCGACCGACCCCGACCGGGAAGGGGAAGCCATCGCCTGGCACCTCGCCACGGTCATGGGCCTCGATCTCGACGACAAGAACCGTGTCACGTTCAACGAGATCACCAAGTCCGGCATCGAAGCGGGCATGAAGCATCCGCGGGCGATCAACCAGGACCTCGTCGACGCGCAGCAGGCGCGCCGCATCCTGGACCGTCTCGTCGGCTACCGCATCTCGCCGTTCGTCTCCCAGAAGATCCGCCGCGGCCTCTCCGCCGGCCGGGTCCAGTCCGTCGCGCTGCGGCTCATCGTGGACCGGGAGAAGAAGATCCGGGACTTCAAGCCGGAAGAGTACTGGAGCATCGACGCGAAGTTCAGCCCGCCCGGCTCCCGCCGCGTCTTCCCGGCCGCTCTCACAGCCGATGAAAAGGGCAAGGTCGAGATCAACGACAAGGAGACGTCCGACAAGTACCTCGGCCGCCTCGAGAACGCCGTCTATGTCGTGGACTCCGTGAAGAAGGGCACCCGCCGCAAACAGCCGGCGCCGCCGTTCATCACGTCCACCCTGCAGCAGGACGCGTCCCGCCGCCTCGGCTTCCAGGCCCGCCGCACCATGAAGGTGGCCCAGGAGCTGTACGAAGGCGTCAGCATCAAGGGGACGCAGGTCGGTCTCATCACCTACATGAGAACGGATTCCCTGCGCATCTCGGACGAGGCCCGCGCGGCTGCCGCGGCGTACATCAAGTCCGCCTACGGCCCGCAGTATGTCCCGGACAAACCCCGCTACTTCAAACAGCGGAACAACGCGCAGGACGGCCATGAGGCCATCCGCCCGACCAACATCTCGCTGACCCCGGACGAAGTCCGCGGTTCGCTCAGCTCCGATCAGTATAAACTGTACCGTCTCATCTGGCAGCGGTTCATCGCCTCCATGATGGCAGCCACCGTCCAGAACACCATGAAAGTGGAGATCAAAGCGGCCGACCCGAACGGCAACCCGAACGAGTACTGCATGTTCTCCGCCTCCGGCTACAGCGTCAAGTTCGACGGGTTCACGACCCTCTACAACGTCGACGACGAGAAAGCCGGTTCCATGCTGCCCGACCTCAAAGTCGGCGACGTCCTGAAACTCCGCGAGCTGCTCGGCAACCAGCACTTCACCCAGCCGCCGGCCCGCTACACCGAGGCGTCCCTCATCAAGACCCTGGAAGAGAACGGCATCGGCCGTCCGTCGACCTACGCCTCCATCATCTCGACCATCCTGAACCGTGAGTACGTCGTCCGCGAGGCGAAGAGCCTCAAGCCGACGGAACTCGGCGAAGAGGTCACGAAGCTGCTCGAGAAGCAGTTCCCGAAGATCGTCAACACGAAGTTCACGGCCGGCATGGAGTCCGACCTCGACAAAGTCTCCGAAGGCACCGAGGACTACGTGAAGATCCTCCGCGAGTTCTACGACGACCTCGAGACGACCCTCGACAAGGCGAAGTCCGACATGAAGGGCGTCAAGATCCAGCTCGAGTCCGACAAGACCGACGTCCCCTGCGAGAAGTGCGGCCGCATGATGGTCATCAAGACCGGCCGTTACGGCAAGTTCCTCGCCTGCCCGGGTTACCCCGAGTGCAAGAACACGAAGCCGCTCATCGAGGAGACCGGCGCGGCCTGCCCGAAGTGCGGCGGCAACGTCATCAAGCGCAAGTCCCGCAGAGGCTATGTCTTCTACGGCTGCTCGAACTACCCGAAGTGCGACTTCTCCACCTGGGATGTCCCGGCGGGCGGCGACAAGTGCCCGAACTGCGGCTCGTCCCTGTTCAAAC
The DNA here is from genome assembly GCA_045657845.1 of Acutalibacteraceae bacterium. Lineage (GTDB taxonomy): Bacteria > Bacillota > Clostridia > Oscillospirales > Acutalibacteraceae > RUG420. Next base: position 3,306 of record JAZOTY010000130.1, read on the forward strand.
ACCGCGGCAACCTCGTCTGTCTCAAGGACGGCTGCGGCTATGAAGCCAAGATCCAGCGGAAGAAAAAGACCCAAGAATAAGGAGTTCCTATGAGTAAGACCGCCATCGTCGCGGGCGCCGGGTTTGCCGGCGTCGAAGCGGCCGTGCAGCTGGCGAGAGCCGGCGCGGAGGTGCACCTCTACGAGATGCGCCCCGTGAACAACACGCCCGCGCACAAGACGGACGGTTTTGCGGAACTCATCTGTTCGAACTCCTTCAAAGCGGAGCGGGTGGCCTCGGCCGCCGGGCTCCTCAAAGAGGAGATGCGCCGGTTCGGCTCTCTGTGCGTGGAATGCGCCTACGAGACCCGGGTGCCGGCGGGCGGCTCCCTGTCCGTGGACCGCGACGCGTTCTCGAAACTCGTCACGGAGCGGGTGGAGGCGCTGCCGAACATCACCGTGCATCGCGAAGAGGTGAAGACCCTCCCGCGGCCCGGCGTCGACGCGGACGTCGTGGTCATCGCGGCGGGCCCTCTGGCCTCTGACGCTCTGGCAGACGACATCCACCGTCTCTGCGAGGAGACGCTGTCTGCGAAGGCCGCCGCGCACCCGGAAGACCCGGACGCGCCGAAGAAGATGAAGTCGAAAAAGAACACGGAGGGGAAGACCGCGCTCCATTTCTATGACGCGGTGGCGCCCATCGTGTCCGGCGACTCCATCGACATGACGAAAGCGTTCGCCCAGTCCCGCTACGACCGGGGCGGGGAGGACGATTACATCAACTGTCCCATGAACAAGGAGGAGTATGAGCGCTTCTACGAGGCCCTCGTCTCCGCCGAGTCCGCGGAACTCCACGACTTCGACAAAGGCGGCGTCTACGAAGGTTGCATGCCCATCGAGGTCATGGCGAAGCGGGGACACGACACCATCCGGTTCGGCCCGATGAAGCCGGTCGGCCTCACCGACCCGCGCACCGGCCACCGCCCCTGGGCGGCGCTGCAGCTCCGGAAAGAGACTGCGGAAGGCACCATGTACAACCTCGTCGGGTTCCAGACGAACCTCAAGTTCGGCGAGCAGAAACGGGTCTTCTCGATGATCCCGGGGCTCGAGCACGCCGAGTTCCTGCGCTACGGCGTCATGCACCGCAACACGTTCCTGAACTCCCCGGAACTCCTGAACGCGGACTTTCAGTTCCGCACGGTGCCCGGCCTCTACTTCGCCGGCCAGATCACCGGCGTCGAAGGCTACATGGAGTCCGCGATGAGCGGCATCCTCGCCGGGCTCAACGCCGCGCGGGCGCTGAACGGCGAAGCACCCCTCGTCCTCCCGCCGGAGACGATGATGGGCGCGCTGAGCCGCTATATTTCGGACTCGTCCGTAAAAGAGTTCCAGCCGATGGGCGCGAACTTCGGCGTATTACCCCCATTGGAGGAGCGCATCCGGGACAAGAAACTCCGGTACGAGACGCTTGCTAAACGAAGCCTCGACTGGTTTGAAAAACAGAAGTAAGAGGGAAGACAAAATTTTTCTTCGGAGGCAAAATCCGGCGTTTCCAAGTGAGTCTGCAACTGCGCGCTAGCGCAGCGCAGCGAACCCAAGGGCTGTGGGCTTCGGGGGTTTTGCCGGAGAAGAAAGAATTTTGGCTTCCAACCAATACAAAGGAGAGTCACTTATGCGAATCATCGTTGACGCGTTCGGCGGCGACAATGCCCCCCTCGAGATCCTGAAGGGCGCGGTCGCGGCGAAGAACGAATTCGGCTGTGACATTCTGCTTTGCGGAGACGAGGAGCAGATCCGCGCCTGCGCAAAAGAGAATGACATCGACCTCAGTGGCTGCGACATCGAGACCGCGGACGGGTTCATTCCGGTCGAGGAAGACCCCCGCAGCCTCCTGAAGCAGTACAAGAACAGCTCCCTCGGCGTGGCCTGCAGGGCCCTTGCGGAGGGCAGGGGCGATGCACTGGTGTCGGCCGGCTCCACCGGAGCCCTGGTCGTCGGCGCCATCTTCATCGTCAAGCGCATCAAAGGCGTGCGCCGTCCCGCCATCGCCACCATCATGCCCGGCGACAAGGGGCATTTCATGCTCATCGACGGCGGCGCGAACATCGAAGTCACGCCGGAGGCCCTCGACACCTTCGCCCTCATGGGCTCTGTCTATATGGAGAAAGTCATGGGCGTGAACGACCCGAAGGTCGGGCTCCTCAACATCGGCGTCGAGCCGAACAAGGGCACCGACCTGCAGAAGCACGCGTACCCGCTGCTCGAGCAGAATGAGCACATCCACTTCATCGGCAACGCCGAAGCCAGAGACGTCCCGGCCTGTGTGGCCGACGTCGTCGTCTGCGACGGCTTCACCGGCAATGTCTTCCTCAAGACCTACGAAGGTGTGGCACTCACGCTCTTCGCGAACGTCAAAGAGGTCATGATGAAGTCCGCCGTGACCAAAGTCGCGGCCCTCATCCTGAAGGGCGGCCTCAAGGAACTCAAGACCAAGTTCGACGCGAACGCCGTCGGCGGCGCGCCGATCCTCGGCGTCCAGAAGCCCGTCATCAAGGCGCACGGCTCCTCCAAGGAAGAGGCGCTGAAGAACGCCATCCGTCAGGCCATCTCCTTCACCGAGAGCGGCGCCATCGCCACCATCGAGGAGAACCTGCCGGAGAAAGCGGAGGCGGACGAGCATGAGCAGTAAATCGCCAAAGCTGACGGAAGAACGGGAAGCGGCCCTCCACGAACTGGAGGGGAAACTCGGGTACACGTTTTCGGACCTGCACCTGCTCGACACCGCGCTGACCCACTCCTCCTACGCCAACGAACAGGGCCCGGGGCACAAGTACAACGAACGCCTCGAGTTTCTCGGAGACTCGGTCCTCGGCTTCATTACGGCGGACAAGTTTTTCCACGCGTTCCGCGATATCCCCGAGGGGCGATTGACCAAACTGCGCGCCAGCACGGTCTGTGAAGAGAGCCTCTTCGAGTTCGCGAAGCAGATCGACCTCGGTTCGTACCTCCTCCTCGGCAAAGGGGAAGAGAAGAACGGCGGCCGGGAGCGTGCATCCATCGTATCCGACGCGTTCGAGGCGGTCATCGCGGCCATCTACCTCGACGGGTCCATCGACCCCGCGCGCGAGTTCGTGCTGCGGTTCGTCATGACGGCCGTCGAAGAGAAGACCATCACGTTCAAAGATTACAAGACGCAGCTCCAGGAGATCATCCAGAAGAACCCCGAAGAGCAGCTCCAATATGTCCTCTCCGGCGAGTCCGGACCGGACCACAACAAGCGCTTCGAAGTCGAAGTGCACCTGAACTCCAACGTCATCGGAAAAGGCGTCGGCCGCACCAAGAAGCAGGCCGAACAGGAAGCCGCCAGAGAAGCGCTGGCGCTGATGGGCCTGTAAGATGGCGGGGGAGAGACACGCGAACATCGCGCTGTTCGTGAACCACGGCGGCTGTCCGCTGCAGTGCCCGTTCTGCAACCAGAACGTCATCTTGGGGGAGACGGCACAGGGCGCGGGTCCGCAGACCTGCACGCCGGACGACGTCAGAAATGCCATCTGCGTCGCTGCGGAGCACGGCACGACCGGTGCCCAGCTCGCCTTTTTCGGCGGGAGCTTCACCGGCATCGACCGGGACTATATGGTGTCCCTGCTCGAAGCGGTCCAGCCGTACATCGGGACTGTCGTCACCGGTATCCGGTGCTCGACCCGGCCCGACTACATCGACGACGAGGTCCTCGACCTGCTGAAGCACTACCACGTGGAAGCCATCGAACTCGGCGCCCAGAGCATGGACGACCGGGTCCTGGCACTCAACCGCCGCGGGCATACCGCGGACGACGTGCGGCAGGCCTCGCGCCTCATCAGGGCACGCGGCTTCGAACTCGGCCTGCAGATGATGACCGGCCTCTACGGAGACACCGATGACGGTGCGCTCCGTACGGCGGACGAACTCATCGCGCTGGCGCCGGCCACGGTCCGCATCTACCCGACGGTCGTGCTGGAGGGCACGGAACTCGCGCGGCTCTGGCGGGCCGGCGAGTACACCCCGCAGACCCTCGACGACGCGGTACCGCTCTGCGCCGAACTCCTTTCGAAGTTCGACGACGCGGGCATCGCCGTCATCCGCCTCGGCCTCCACTCCGGAGGCGGCGTCGAAGACGGCTGCCTCGCCGGCGCGTACCACCCCGCCTTTCGCGAACTCTGCGAAAGCCGGATCTACCTCGACCGCGCCCTCGCGGCACTCGGCGTCACACCTGATGCTTCGCCGGTGGACGCCAAAACCGCCACCCTCCTCGTCGCACCGTCCGAGATCTCGAAAATGGTCGGGCAGAAGAGGGAGAATCTAAAAAAGCTGGAGCGACAAGGCTATGCCTGTCGTGTGAAGCCTGATGATCGTTTGAAAAAATACGAAGTATTAGTTTTAAATGATTGATTGTTTGCCGGGACTTTTCTGCGGAACCGATACGCCCCGGCAAGAACATAATTGACAAATCGCCAACTTAAGGAGACTACCCACCTATGGTACTGAAAGCACTCGAACTGCAGGGTTTCAAGTCCTTCCCGGACAAGACCGTGCTGGAATTTGACCGCGGTATGACGGCGGTCGTGGGCCCGAACGGCTCCGGAAAATCGAATATTTCCGACGCGGTCCGCTG
>JAZOTY010000131.1:0-2119 GCA_045657845.1 Acutalibacteraceae bacterium
CACAACGGCACGACCACCCTAACGGAGACCGAAACATCTTCGGAGGGGACCTCGTCGTTCTGCGCCATCCTCGACGACGCGGCCGGGACCGCCGGTCCCCATGTGGACGGATTCGTCCGCGGCACCGTCTTCGGCACCTACCTCCACGGTCTCTTCGACTCCGGCGAACTGACGGAGGCCATGGCCCGCTGGCTGTGCACCCGCAAAGGGATCCCCTATGAGGCGCCCGCCCCGAAGTCCCACGCCGAAGAGCAGGAAGAGGAACTGACGAAGCTGGCCGCCGCGGTCCGGGAAGCCCTCGACATGGACGCGGTCTATGAGATCCTCGGCCTTCCGAATCCGACCCGTGCCAAAGACCGTTGAACCAGAAAACGGAGAGAATACATGTCTGTCATCATCAAGCCCTCGGAGATCGAACGCTCCAGCATGGCCATCATCGAAACCGAACTGGAGGAGCGGGGCATCGCCCTTCCTCCGGAGCATGAAGCGGTCGTGAAGCGCGTCATCCACACGACGGCCGACTTCGACTATGCCGACAGCCTGACCTTCACCGCCGACGCGGTCGGGAAGGGGAGCGCCGCCCTTGCGAAGGGCGCGTGCATCATCACCGACACCAACATGGCGAAGGCCGGCGTCAGCAGACCGGCGCTGTCGAAACTCGGCGGCGAGGTCTTCTGTTACATGGCGGACCCGGACGTGGCGGCGGCCGCGAAAGAGGCCAGGACCACCCGCGCCGTGATGGCGATGCGCCATGCCGCGGCACTCCACCCGGACGCCGTCTACGCGGTCGGCAACGCCCCGACCGCTCTGCTGCAGCTCTCGGAACTCATCCGCGGCGGCTTCCGCCCGGCGCTCATTATCGGCGTGCCCGTCGGGTTCGTGAACGTTGTGGAGAGCAAAGAAGAACTGCTCGCGACCTGTGAGGAGTTCGGCGTGCCCGCCATCGTGGCGCTCGGCCGGAAAGGCGGCAGCAATGTGGCGGCCGCCATCTGCAACGCGCTGCTCTACGCGGCGGCGGACCTGCAGGACCCGGAAGACCGCAACTGGAAGACGAACTAAAAGGAGAACACTCTTTTGAAGGAAGACACCAAACTCTTACTGGACTGGTATGACGCGGAACGGCGCATCCTTCCCTGGCGGGAGGATCCGACGCCCTACCACGTCTGGGTCTCGGAGATCATGCTCCAGCAGACCCGGGTGGAAGCGGTCAAAGACTACTATGCCCGGTTCCTCGACACCCTGCCGGATGTGGCGTCTCTCGCCGCCGCCGAAGAGGACACGTACCTGAAGCTCTGGGAAGGCCTTGGCTACTACAGCCGGGTCCGGAACATGCATAAGGCGGCGGTCACCATCATGGAGGACTACGGCGGGGAGATCCCCGGCACCGCGGAGGAGCTGCAGAAGCTCTCCGGCATCGGGGAGTACACGGCGGCGGCCATCGCGTCGATCGCGTTCGGACAGCCCGTGTCCTCGGTGGACGGCAACCTCCTGCGTGTCTATGCCCGGCGCAACCTGTACCGGGAGAACATCAAGGACCCGGCCGCAAAAAAGCTTGCATACGACTACTACATGGAGCGCATGCCGGAGGACCGCCCCGGCGACTACAACCAGGCCCTCATGGACCTCGGCGCCACGGTGTGCCTGCCGAACGGCGAACCGGAGTGCTTCCGCTGTCCCTGGGCGGGTCTCTGCGAAGCGCATCAACAGGGCGCGGAACTGGAGGTCCCGGTCGTCCCCGCCAAAAAGGCGAGACGCGTCGAACACCGCAACGTCTACCGCATCCACTGCGGCGATGCACTGCTCCTCTCCAAACGCCCGGACACCGGCCTGCTCGCCGGCCTCTACGAGTTCCCGAACGACCTTCTGGTGGATGCCACCGAAAAGGCAAAGAAGAGCACTCCCGGAAAGCTCACAAAAAAACAGATCGCCGAACTCTCACGGAAAGCGTTGGACCGGTTCCTTTCGGACAACGACTTGACTCCGGTCTTCATCTTCCCGCTGCCGGCGGCGAAGCATATCTTCTCCCACGTCGAGTGGCACATGACCGGCTACGACATCGAGGTCGCGTCCTTTGACGCCCTGCCGTCGAATGCCGCCCCCGATCCCGACGGCACCGGCC